>DYDG01000127.1 GCA_020717845.1 Marinifilum sp.
TTCTATGTTCTGGATTCTAATTTTTGTTAATTTCTCTGTGCCTCTGCGTCTCTGCGGTGAAATATTACTAATCCCTTAATCCTGCATTCCACCTTCTTTCCCTGGCCACCATGGCCCCTTATCCTTGTTTATAGTTCCCTTTTTTGCGAGGGCAAGCTTTATCTCTTTTTGAAGCAAGGGATCACAGCCTTTAAGCAATTTTTCATTAAGAATATCGATTGCCTCTTCATTCCTCATCTCTCCCAGTGCATATACTGCCGGCATTTGTAGCTCCAGAGGCTCTTTATCCAATATCTCCTCTAATGCTGGCACAGCAGACTCATCACTTATCTTACCTAACGCTACCACAGCAGATATTCTTATCTCCATTGGTTCCATCGTGTCTTTAGACACCCCTATAACCGCTGGAACAACCTCTGGGTTCATGGTTATAGCCAACAATTCAGCCATGACTATCCTGAAAAGCATGTCTTTTTTTTTGTTCTTAAATTTCTTTATCAGAACATGGGCAGCAGGCTTGCCAATCATATCTATCCATAATATTTTATGTGAGATTAGCTTGTTAATCTGTTCCACACTGTCTGCTTTTTTACAGACAGCCTCAATCTCTTTGACACATTTTTCTACCTCAAACTGGGTTTTTTTTAATACTACCTGCTGTTTTCGGTCTTCATTTTGTTTTGAGAATGAGTATAAGGCATAGTAACCAATAATTCCTATGGAAATAATGACTGACAACCCTATCGATTTTTTCATAATTGTATCTTTATTCCCCATCACCCTTTTCCATGAATTTCACCACCAGATCACCAACGTCTGAAGTAGACATACCCATCTTTCCAGCAGCCAGATCCTTTAGGCAGCCTTCAGAAAGTATTCGGATAACTGCATTCTCTATAAGCCTTGCAGCCTTTTCCTCTTTAAGGAAATCAAGCATCATTGAGCCGGCAAGGATGGTTGCTATGGGGTTAATCTCATTCTTACCGGTGTATTTAGGGGCAGAGCCATGAATTGGCTCAAACATGGATGTTCCTTGTGGATTAATATTCCCGCCAGCAGCTACCCCCATTCCGCCCTGGACCATTGCCCCAAGGTCAGTGATAATATCACCAAAAAGGTTGCAGGTTACAATTACATCAAACCATTCCGGATTTTTGACCATCCACATACAGGTAGCATCTACATAAGCGTGATCACATTCTACTTGAGGATAATCCTTTGCCACCTCTTTGAATACCCGCTGCCAGAGATCATGTCCATAGGTAAGGACATTTGATTTATCGCAAAGGGTAAGCTTTTTGCGCGGCCTTTTTGATGCCAGTTCAAAGGCATATCTGATACACCTTTCTGTTCCCTTACGGGTATATATTGCCTCCTGAGTTGCGACCTCATCAGGAGTTCCCTTTTTCAAGAAACCGCCAACACCGCAGTAAAGACACTCAGTATTTTCTCTAACAACTACAAAATCAATATCCTCAGGACCCTTGCCAACAATAGGGGTTTCTACGCCAGGATAAAGCTTTATTGGTCTGAGGTTAACATACTGGTCAAGGCTAAACCTGAGTTTTAGCAACAACCCCTTTTCCAAAACACCCGGAGCAACACCTGGATGACCCACAGCACCAAGATAGATAGCATCACACTGCCTCATCTCTTCAATGGCAGAATCAGGCAATATTTCACCTGTTGCCAGATACCTATCTCCACCAAAATCATAATGGACAAATTCAAATTTTAGATTGCATTTATCTCCCACATATTCCAATACCTTTAATCCTTCACGGATAATCTCTGGTCCTACCCCATCACCTGGGATAACTGCTATTTTATACACATCTGCCTCCTCATCTTCTCTTTAACATACTCCATCAGCCCACCCGCAGCAATCAACCTCTGCATAAACTCTGGAAAAGGAGCAGTAGTATAGGTTTTGTCTGTAGTTAGATTTTTTACTGTCCCTTGAGCTGTATCTACCTCAAGAACATCACCATCCGTAGCTTCTGTTGCTGCCTCTGGGCAGACAACAATGGGTAATCCAATATTAATGGCATTACGATAGAATATCCTGGCAAAGGATGCTGCCACAACACAGGCAATGCCGCATGCCTTGATAGCAATCGGGGCATGTTCCCTGGAAGAGCCGCAGCCAAAGTTTTTGTTTGCCACCATAATCTCACCGGATACAACCCTGCCAGGAAATGTCGGATCTATCCCAGCCATACAATGCTTTGCCAGTTCAGATGGCTCGGTAGTATCCAAATAAACCGCAGGGATAATATCATCTGTGTTTACATCATTACCAAAGCTATGAATCTTTCCTTTTATGACCATTATTATTCTCCAGAACAACTGTTATTCTTTTATGCAAATCTGATAAATCAAAAGGCTTCAATATATAATCCTCTGCACCAAGCGAATACCCGAGGCTCATATTCTCTGATGTCCCCTCTACAGAAGTGATAAATATAACAGGTATCTTCTTTAATCTATCGTCTTGCTTTAATTTCTCGCACACCTCATATCCGCTTATGCCAGGAGGCATGAGCACATCAAGAAGAATCAGATCCGGCATAAAATCTCTTGCCAGTGCCAATCCATCATGTCCGCTATATGCTCCCTTTACATCAAACCCATGTAATCTCAAAAAAAGATCTAATAGCTCTACAATAGCGACATTATCGTCTATAGTCAATATTTTTTTTTGCATTTCCCCTCCCTGAGAAATCACGGAAGGGCACTGTATTAGCTGTCAGCAAAATCAAGGCAACATTGATATACTTAATTATGCTATCATCGTTCATTCAATAATGTTTGGTAGTCGCGAGTATTCACACAGGCTAAAGCCTGCGATTACCATTGCTTGATATCTTGAAAACGCTCTATAATTATACAAAAACAGCCGGCAAGGAAGCCTGCTGAACATTTACAGTACCTCTTCTGGTGCAATAATTCTCCCTGAAATACATGATGCGGCAGCTATTGCTGGATTTGCCAGATAGACCTCACTCTTTGGATGTCCCATCCGTCCAACAAAGTTTCTATTGGTGGTAGTAATAGCCTTTTCCCCTTCGGCTAAGATACCCATATAACCACCAAGACATGGTCCACAGGTAGGGGTAGAAACCACTGCCTGTGCCTCGATAAATATGTCAATCAGCCCTTCTTTTATGGCGAGCTGGTAAATTTCTTGAGTTGCTGGAATAACTATCAACCTTACCTCTGGATGAACCTTTTTACCCTTTAATACCTGAGCAGCCAGGCGTAAATCCTCTATCCTTCCATTGGTGCATGAACCAATGACCCCTTGATCTATCTTTATATCCCCAACCTCACTGATTGGTTTTGTATTGGATGGGAGATGTGGAAAAGCCACCTGTGGCTCAATACAGCTACAGTCAAATTCATAAACCTCTTTATACTTAGCATCATTATCGCTCTGGTATATCTTGTATTCCCTTTTTGCCCTTGGCAGGACATACTCAATGGTAGTCTCATCAGCCTGAATAATCCCGCACTTGCCGCCAGCCTCAATAGCCATATTGGACATAGTAAACCTGTCAGACATTGACAGGGACGAAATAGTTTCCCCGCAAAACTCCATAGCCGCATAATTTGCCCCATCAACACCAATCCTGCCAATGGTATGTAAGATCAAGTCTTTGCCGCCAACCCATTTCTGGCGGCAACCATGAAAGATGAATTTTATTGATTCTGGCACCATAAACCATATCTGACCCGTAGCCATGACTGATGCCAGATCTGTGCTGCCAATACCTGTTGAAAATGCCCCTAATGCCCCATAGGTACAGGTATGAGAATCAGCACCGATGATAATATCCCCAGGCAGAACCAGCCCCTGCTCTGGAAGCAGGGCATGCTCGATCCCCATCCGTCCAACCTCAAAATAATTGGTAATCTTATATTTTCTGGCAAACTCACGCACCATTTTGCATTGTTGAGCAGCCCTTACATCCTTGTTTGGAGCAAAATGATCTGGGACAAGAACTACCTTATCCTGATCAAACACTGACTTAAGCCCTAATTTTTCAAACTCAACAATAGCCAGTGGCGTGGTAATATCATTCCCCAGGGCAATATCTACATCTACTTCAATCAATTCTCCGCAAGACACCTCTCGTCCCATGTGTGCCCCAAGGATCTTTTCAGCAATAGTCTTTCCCATAATAATATTTTCCCCTTTTTCCTACTTTTCCATTTTTCCTTACAAACATCTAAACACTATCCAATCATCTTATTTGCCGCATGAACAAATGCCTTTGCCGAAGCCACAACAATATCCGTATCTGTTCCTCGTCCAGAGAACAGGTGCTCTCCTGATTCAAGATGGATATTCACCTCACCTGCAGCATCCTTACCGCCACTCACTGCTTGCACAGAGAAATCAACCAGTTTTAAGGGAATACCGACCATTGCCTCAATGGCTTTGCCAATAGCATCGATCGGCCCATCCCCGCTGGCTGTCCTTTCAATTATCTCACCATCTTGATTTTCAAGAGATACCGTTGCCACAGGGGTGATCCCTGGTGTTCCGCAAATAATCTGCACCTTTTCCAATCGATATGTTTCCTTTATGGTTTGCAGCTCATCTGAAACAATAGCCTCTAAGTCGCTGTCTGTAATCTCCCTCTTTTTATCTGCCATTCCCTTAAAGGTGATAAAGGCTCTATTGAGCTCCTCATCGTTTAAGTTATAACCCATCTCCTGCAGTCTTGCCTTAAAGGCATGCCTTCCAGAAAGCTTTCCAAGAACAAGCCTGCTTTCTTTTAAGCCAATACTCTCTGGGGTCATGATCTCAAAGGTTGTTTTTTCTTTCAGCATCCCATCCTGATGGATACCTGATTCATGAGCAAAGGCATTCGCGCCAACAATGGCTTTATTAGGCTGAACAATCATACTGGTTGCCCTGCTTACAAGACGTGATATCTTGTATATCTGTGTGGTATCAATCCCGGTCGTCAGACAAAACAGGTCTTTACGGGTATTTATAGCCATAACAACCTCTTCCAGGGCAGCATTCCCGGCTCGTTCACCAATGCCATTGATGGTACACTCTACCTGTCGGCAGCCATTGGCAACGGCAGAGAGAGAATTTGCGGTTGAAAGCCCAAGGTCATTATGACAATGAACACTGATTACTACTGTATCAATCCCGCGAACATTCTTCTTTATATTGGCAATAAGCTGTCCAAATTCCTGTGGGATAGCATAGCCGACCGTATCTGGAATATTAAGGGTTGTTGCTCCAGCCTCAATTACTGCTTCTAACAGCTCATACAAGAACTCCGGATCCGTACGGGTAGCATCCATGGGAGAGAATTCAATATCAGCGGTATATTCCTTTGCCTTGCTGACCATATCCCGGGCAATAACTATCACCTCTTCCCGAGTTTTTTTAAGCTGATGTTTTATCTGAATATCAGAGGAAGAGATAAATGTATGAATCCTTGGGTGAGCAGCATCCTTTAATGCCTCCCATGCCCGTGTAATATCAGCTGACACAGCACGCGCCAATCCGCAGATAATGGGACCCTCTATCTCTCTGGCGATTGATCTCACAGCCTCAAAATCACCATCTGAGGTCATTGGAAACCCTGCCTCAATAATATCTACACCAAGCATGGACAGCTGTCTGGCTATCTCCAGCTTCTGTCTTATTTCCATGCTTGCCCCAGGCGATTGTTCCCCATCACGCAAGGTAGTATCAAAGAT
>DYDG01000128.1 GCA_020717845.1 Marinifilum sp.
TCTTGTAGCTGCGACCTGCCAGAGGTGCTACCTCCTTGTGGTCGCTTCTTATTTCCATGCGTGATTGAAAGATGGCGGGGACAAGCCCCGCAGCTACAAATATGCTAAGGGACTGTCAGGAAATAACTGTTACATTTAACTGTCGTTTCTGCCTTGTTGAGCAGACGAATCTGCCCCTCAGCGTGATACAGTTATTTGCTGACAGTCCCTAAGCCGTTCTATTCTGACTATCATAGATTGAAAAACCTTGAACATCGAGTATCAAAAGAATATGTTTGCAATCTTATTTGTTATCCGTCCAACTACCCCTGGCCGTTCCTTATCGGTTAATTCTGCCTCTCCTCGATACCTGATCTGAGCATTTGAGATACAGGTAGAAAGTATGGTATTCTGAGGGGTAATATCCTGTGGCCTGATAATTCCAGAAACAGATATCTCCTCCTCATCGCCATTTACCTTTAATTTTCTTTTGCCATTAATAACAAGATTGCCATTAGCCATAACCTCAGTAACATCCACAGTAATCATAGCATTGAGCAGCCCTGTGCGAGTCGTTGCCCCTGCTCCGCTAAAACTGCTTTTAGCCTTTGCCCCGGTAAATGGCAGAAAACTTAACAGATTTTTCTGCCCTGCCTTGGCTGCATCAGGTGCTCCATTCAGGCTAATATCCTTTGCCCGTTTGGTTACACTCTTATGAGAGGCTTGGGATGATTCAGTAATAATCACTGTTATCGTATCGCCCTTCTTTTTTGCCTTTGAGTCAACATAAAGACTTTCCTGCTCCCCTTTAAGCCATAGTGATTCTGCATCCGTTACCTTTGCTTTTACCCAAACTGTTAGGGTAATAGCCAATATCAAGATAAAATAAAATTTTTCTGATTTTTTCATAACACCCTCCTAAATAAATGCGTGGTTCTGTCAAAAACTAACCACAGAGAACACAGAGTAGCCACAAAGTTCACAAAGGTTTTAATTAATTACACTTCCTTATCTCCGTGTCTCCGTGTCCTCTGTGGTTAATCTCTTTAATCTCTTATTCTTGCTTCCGCATTTTTCTTTAATCAATCAATACCTTCTTCTCCTCACAAACCACCCCATTGAGCATTTTTTTGGAGTCAGAATTTTTCACCCCTATCCTTTCCCCAACCATTCCATCTTCACAAGAGATACCCGGGGCAGTAATGGTAAGGTTTCCTATTCTTTTGATAATCGTTACCTGATCACCCTCACTTATACATGGTGGACATTCAGCCAGAGGAATTGTCAAGACACTTCCCTGTTTGATAAAGGCAGTTGCCCTTTTACCTACAGCCTCTTTAATGTCAGTAAACGGGGTTTGCCTTAAATAGTTAATATCCCTTTCCTCAACCCTTAAATCCTTTGCGGTTATTATCTGCTTAATCTTTATATCCAATGCAGTTACCACAACCCTTTGAAATTCTTGAATCTCAAAACCAATCCTCATTACCTTAATCTGTTTCCCATTTATCTTAACAACTATCGGGATAAAAAGCCTTTTATTTAATCTCTGCAGGCTATAATTACTATCTACCTCAATGATTGCTTCACCTTTAGGCAGAATAACCTCATCAGGGATAGAATAAGGGGTAATCTTGATATTTTTCTTGTTACAGTTGGAAACAATATAGTCTCTGGCTGCCTCGACCACCTTATTGACATCAAGCCTTTGAGATGATCTAACCACAACTATTTTTTCACCTTTCTCACCCTTTTCACCTCTAATGGATACATCCTCTTTGTTTGCCTGTTTGAGTTTAAGCCTGATATAATCTATACCAATACTTCGACTCATGCCGGGTAAGGGGGAACTGCCAATAAGTATATTACCCATATCCTCTTCTGGCGGCAAAGAGACAATATCCTTAAGAAAGATGTTTTCTTCATCTACCACAGTATCTGCTTTCAGGGTTAATTCCAGACAATATCCCATACTTACCCAAAAGATAACCATGGCAAAAAATATTGCACCGATCACGAACCCCAATAACTTCATGCGAATCCTCTCCTTTGTCAAGCAGTTAACAAACACACCCCTGACTCCTCTCAAGAGAGGAGTAACAACCCCCTAACCCCCTTTGTTAAGGGGGAATTCTGAGGAATAACACAAGCAAGGATGCTTGTGTTACCCTTAATTACCGCTTCAACCCATTTGCTGTCCCAAGCATATTATCTGCTGTCTGAATACTCTTGGAGTTAAACTCATAGGCTCGTTGAGCAGTAATCATATTCACCATTTCATCCACAAGATTAACATTTGACATCTCTAAGAATCGATGTATAATTGCTCCAAACCCATCCATCCCTGGCGTTCCAATCACTGGTGCACCTGATGCAGCGGTTTCTTTATAAACATTATTGCCAATAGACAATAGCCCTGCTGGATTGATGAATTTTGCTAATTCAATTCGTCCTATTTCCTCCATAACCTTTGGCTGGCTCTTTAACTCAACAAAAACTACACCGTCTGAGGTAATAGTTGTCTGGGTAACCCCCTCAGGAAAAACAATTTCTGGCTGAAAGATATAGCCGTTTGAATTAACCATTCTACCCTCTGCATCCAGCTTAAAGGAGCCATCACGGGTATAAACTGTATCACCATCTGGAGCCAGCAATTGGAAAAAACCATCTTTGCTAATGGCAACATCAAGGGCATTGCCTGTTTCCTTTGGTGTCCCAGGTGTATGAATCTTTTGAGTTCCAGCTATCTCCACACCACATCCAACCTGAACGCCAGTAGGCAGCATACTTCCAGTAGCAATAGGCGTGCCAGGTGCCTTTACTATCTCATAAACCAGATCCTCAAAATCAGGTCTGTTTTTCTTGTAACCAACCGTGTTTACATTGGCCAAATTGTTGGAAATGACATCAAGCTGTAATTCCTGTGCATTCATTCCAGTAGCAGAGATCCACAATGATCGCATCATCTTACCATACCTCCTCGGATAATTAAAAATTATGAATTATGAGTTAAAAATTTAAGAAAAATACAATCTTCCTCATTTTTAATTTTTAATTTCTCAACATCCTTGTCTAACTCTCTCAGCTTGAACATTTTATGCTATTCTCCCAACATCTTCAATAGATAATTTTATGGTATCATCAACAGCCTGGATACTCTTTTGGCAGGCTTCATATATCCTTTGGACCTCAATCATCTTTACCAATTCCTCAACCGGAGAAACATTAGAGCCTTCAAGATACCCCTGCAATATCTTGATTTTTTTCATAGGTTCAGGATTGCCAGAATCAGGTGTAGCCTCAAAAAAACAGTCTCCTTTTTTCTTCAGGCTGCTAATATCGCTAAACTTAACAATCTTGAGCCTATCCGCTTCCTTTGCCGTCTTCCAATCATTGGTTTTTCCTGCTTCATTATAAAAAATTCTGCCGCTTTCCTCATAAACAAAAAAATTACCTTCTTTTACTGGTATGGGTCCCTTTTCACCCAGAACATGATACCCGTCCTGAGTAACCAGATAGCCTTCATTGGATACAGTAAATGCCCCATTTTTGGTATAAGCCTCTCCCCATGGGGCTTCAATCACAAAAAATCCCTCGCCAACAATGGTTAAATCAAAGCTATTTCCAGTTTGCTTTGTAGGACCAGGAACAAAGATAGGCACAACCCCATCGATTCCAACACCTGTCCCAAGCCATCCTACACCAGGTCTTTCATCCAGCTTTCCTTTCGGTGTCCAGGAATAGTTGTCATAAAGCCTGTGAATAGGCATCTTTGGAAACTCCTTAAAAAGGGTTTCATCGCGTTTGTAGCCTGTAGTATCTACATTTGCCAGATTATTAGCAATAGTATCCAGATGACTTGCCTGCACAAGCATTCCACAGGCTCCGGTATAAAGTCCTCGATGCATAACTAATCTCCTTGTGGCATGGTGTCAGGTATCAGACTACGCCACTTGTCTTCATCGTAACAGCAATCAATGCAACCCAAAGGATTGAACAGGCCAATAACCCTACCAGCAATGTTGTTACAACTCCTTTATCCATATCAGGCAACCATTTTCGACTCACAGTCCATGTCCTCCTTGTATAATTAAAAATTATGAATTATGAATTAAAAATTTAAGGGAAATGCAATCTCCTCCATTTTTAATTTCTAATTTTTAATTTCTCAGATATCTCTACTCCACCCTTTTAATTATTGCCCCAAGAGCAGAAAGTTTATCCTCAATATATTCATAGCCTCTATCAAGATAATGTATTTCCATAACCTTAGTTTTACCCTTAGCTATTAATCCAGCCAGGATTAAGGCAACGCTTGCCCGCAGATCAGTGGCAACAATAGGTGCACCACTCAAGAAGGGAACACCACGAATCAAGGATGTATGTCCATCCACTTTAATATCTGCACCCATACGGCACAGTTCGCTTACATGCATAAATCGATTTTCAAATACTGATTCGACAATAATGCTTATCCCAGGGACAGTGGTCATCATGGTCATAAATTGAGCCTGCATATCGGTTGGAAATCCCGGATATGGCATGGTTTTAATACTCAATGGGGAAATCTCCCCTGACATTTCTACCCTGACCCCTTCAGATTCTTCTGTTACTGTTACCCCTGCCTCACGAAGCTTGGCAATGACTGCATCCAGATGGGAAAGGATGCAATCTTTTAATAATACATTCCCTTTGGTGATAGCCGCAGCAACCATATATGTCCCTGCCTCAACCCTATCAGGGATAACGTGATAATCGACTACTGGATTCAGTCGTTCCACGCCATTAATCTCTATCCTGTTTGTTCCTGCTCCAGATATTGATGCCCCAGCCTTGTTTAAGAAATTAGCCAGATCAACTATTTCCGGTTCCATAGCAGCATCATGGATTATGGTTTGCCCCTCAGCCAGTGAGGCTGCCATCATAATATTCTCTGTTGCCCCAACAGAAGGGAAATCAAAATAAAGTTTTTGTCCTTTGAGTTTGGAGCAGGTTGCTTCCACACATCCATCGTGCATAATAATCTTTGCCCCAAGTTGCTCAAGTGCCTTTAGATGAATATCTATTGGCCGCAATCCAATCGCACATCCGCCAGGCAAGGGGACAATCGCCTTCCCAAATCTCGCCAAAAGTGGACCCATAACAAGAACCGAGGCTCTCATCTGCCGCACCAGCTTATATGGAGCATCAAAATGCGAGATATCAGAAGCATCTATCCATGCACAGCCTTTTTCAGCCTTTATTCTTGCCCCAAGGCATTTTAACACCTCAAGCATTGTCTTAACATCTAATAATTTGGGTAGATTGCAGACAACATTTTCTCCAGGGACAAGAAGACATGCCGCTAAGATAGGCAAGGCTGCATTCTTGGAGCCTGAGATATTAACACTGCCAACCAATCTTTGTCCGCCAGTTATAGCAATCTTTGCCATTTTATAAACTCCTGATGCAGGCTATCAACATATTGCTACCCTCAGAATTTGCCACAGAGGATACAGAGAACATAGAGGATACAGAAGTTATTCCGACATCTCTATTTCTCTGTGCTCTCTGTATCTATAATATCTGAACACCTATCTTATTAATCGGTGATTTTATGGAAATTCTTTAATTTTAATTGTAGGTGCGGGCTAATGCCGCAAAGAAGATAGTTTGTGATAATAAGGCGGCGGGGATTGGGCATGACGGATGTTGGACACGGTGAGGGTTGGGTGTGAGTGGGCGGTGGGTGTGAGTGGGCGGTGGGTGTGAGTGGGCG
>DYDG01000129.1 GCA_020717845.1 Marinifilum sp.
AATATCGGCTCCTTATCAGAGCCAACATTTTGCAGATAGTGTATCTGTCCAAGACTATCGCCTACAAGCAGGTCCTTTCTGTGATCATTATTCCAGTCTACAACACATGGTTTGGCATTATTGCCAACATCAAATGTTGCCCCGCCAACAATTATCAATCTTTTCTTTGGCACAACAATATTATCAACCGTAAAGCTGCGAGTAATTGCTGGCTGACCCTCTTCTGTATCATGTGGGGTAACCTTGAACATAACCAATTGCTTAACACTCCCCAGATCAGCTAAGGCATCCCAGACAAAGACATGCTCAACCCCATTTGGCGTGGAAAACAGGCTTGCCTGGCCATCACCACCCATGCCTGCCGGGGTAGCTGTTTTCCAGCTAATCCCCCCATCTGTTGAATATGCTGTCTGAATATTGCTACTGTCAGAGTCTGTATCTCGCAAGACATAAAAGATAGAAACACTATTACTCTGGGTACCTGTCGGGGTAATTATATCTATGGATGGTGGTGAATTAGTGATATTGCCTATCGAATGAAAAATCTCACCAGCACTGTTGCCTATAAGCAAATCCTTGTATCCATCATCATTCCAATCGATTAATACTGGTGCTGCATTATCTCCTACATCAATAATGCTCCCATTAACATCATAGATAGTGCTAGGCATAGAAAACACAGGGGCAGCGTCTGTCCCCTGATTCAGATACAGGTAAATAACCCCATCACCTGAGCCAGCCAGCAAGTCCTTGCGTCCATCATTATTCCAGTGACAGACAAACGGGACAGCATTTCTTCGGACATTTATATTTACCCCATTAGAAAGCAATGGGGTATATGTTCCAAATACTGGCTGCTTGTTTGAGCCTGAGTTAAGGAACACCCCAACATCGCCAGAGACATTACCTGTAATCAGATCAATTGCTTTATCATTATTCCAATCAATGGCATGGACAGAGGCATTATCGCCAACATCGAGGTCCTCAAGGGTTTGTGTGCCAACCATCTGTTTTGTTTTGGTGTCATACACCTGAGTTATAACGGTCTTCCGGAGGACTGTTTTGCTACCAAAGACAGGCTCATTATCTGTTCCTGTATTCAGGTAAACACATACCTTGCCATATCTATCACCAACAAGGATGTCTTTTTTTCCATCCTCATCCCAATCAACAATAAACGGCATAGCATTATAGCCAGCATCAATATCCATTGTAGTTGCAGTCGAGGCTGTCCCGATTGTTTGTTGAATATTAAACCCGGCACCAAATATTGGAGAATCATTTGTTCCAAGATTAAGGGACACAGAGATATTCCCCAATTCATTCCCAATAACCATGTCCTTGCGTTTGTCCCCATTCCAATCAACCACTGCTGGTGTAGACAAATCGCCCACATCCAAGGTAGCCTCTTCCCCCTGAATCTTACTGCCAGAAGAAAACACTGGACTGCCAGAGGAGACTATATTCCTGAACCATGTAATCTGACCTGTCTTATCAGCTATCAGCAGATCATTTTTTTTGTCCCCATCCCAGTCAATAATTGATAGCTTTGCCGCCCAGCCAACATCAATATCCTGATTATTTGCCTTAATCCTTGATGAAATCGTGCCAAAAGCAGGGCTTGTCTTTGTGCCAGTGTTGCGAAAGTAGTTGACATAACCATATTCATCACCCACAATCATGTCCCTTAACCCATCCTCGTTCCAATCATAGAATATGGGTGCTGCCTTGCCACCGACATTCATATCGGTCATTGTTCCAGACTTCATTGCCGAAATCTTTGTTCCTGTGCCAAAGGTAAGGGATTCTTTCAGTCCTTGCTTGGGATAGCACCAGACATAGCCCTCACCGTTTCCAACAAGCAAATCAGGCAAGCCATCGCTATTGTAATCAGTAAGACATGGGACGGAAGACCTGCCAACAGTTATGTCTCCATTGTTATCCTTAAGCATGATGCCGGCATCAAATTGCAGGGATGTATCCTTGCCGATAAATAGCCAGACATTTCCCAGCTCATCCCCAACCAGCAGGTCAGGCAGGTTGTCTGCATTCCAATCTGTTATATATGGTGTGGCATGATTGTTGACCGTAATGGAGGTAATCCTTACCCCAGTGGTAAATATTGGTGATTCATTTGTGCCACTATTCTTATAAAACCAGACAAACCCAGCCTCATCCCCAATAACCATATCCTGCTTGCTATCCCCATCCATGTTACCAATGCTCAAGGCAACAGACTCGCCGCAATCTAAGACATTAGACTTCAGCTTATCTGGAGCAGAAAAGGTAGGGGAAGAGGCCTCTGCTTGAATATGCAGAAGGTCTGCTGCCAGATGGAAGGCTAAAAGAAATAGAAGAAACGTAAATCTTTTCATTTTGCGAATATCCTTGTTTTTAAGGTAGATAGGCTGAAGGCTGTTAGATTGCAATCCCTGTTTGCCTTCGGTCTATCGCTATTTATATGAAAACGTATGATTCTTGATACGCCTGAATGCACGTTCCCATTGTTCAAACACTGCCCCTACGAAATAATTAATCCACGGTGTCAGGTCTTCTTTATCTGTGTGCCAGTAACGCTGAGATGAATTCAGTGCCTCATAGTAGCTGGCACGACTGTCAAGAACAATCTGATCAAGTGGATATATACGAGAAAAATTATAGCCGCCTCTCTCAAGCAGGTATGTAGATAAGAGACGAGCCAATCGCCCATTACCATCTACGAATGGATGAATTGCAAGAAAGTCGCATGCAAACTCAGCAGCTGATAGTAAAAACGACGCTTCCGCAGATTCCTGGGCAATCTTGAACATCCTGTTAGTTCGATCACAAAGCCCACGAAGAAATTCTTCTGCTTTATCAGCCGAAATGGTAGGGACATCAATCAAAACACCATCATTGTTATGCCAATGAATTCGAACCTCTTTATTCTTGATACGTCCGGCAAATTCCCCTTTAGTAGTAGAAAACATACGTTGGTGTGCCTCAAGAACAAAATCATATGTCAAAACTGGTTCGGCATGTGAATTGAGTGCCCAAAAATATGTATTCAGAATATCTTCGTGTGCCTGAAGACGTTGCCGAAGTTCTGGATTAACGTTCTCACCTGGTTCAGTGTGTGCGGTAACAAAGGTTTCAATATACTTAGCTGAAATCCCTTCCCCCTCAATCTCACTACTTGCAAAAACACTAAGTGCAATAGAGCGTAGAGTATTTTCGTCTTCGTTATCAAACTTTGAGGGATCAATGTCTGGGGCATTCTCTGCAATGATAAATCTCGCCTTTGCTAATCGTTCCATCTGTCCTATTGTCTGCCTACTTAGATTATAACGTGGATCAATCCGCAAAGGATTAACTGCTGCTGTACTAAAATCAAAACCCCCATTTTGTGAAGCAGAACGAAAATCCAATCCACAACCATGAACCCTGACAGTTGTGTGACCACCCTCATTATACATAGTCTTTTTCTCCTATAGAAAGTCTCTATTTATAAAATTTGTACCCAATCACTAATGATTGATTAACAACACAAGAACGCACCTGAAGGTGCTCACTACATAGCCAACAATGTATGCAGCCCTTCCACATCCACCAAGTGCTGTTCTTGTTTGATCATATCCTTGAGCACGACCTTGCCCTGTTTAATCTCCTCATCGCCAACAACAATGACATACCTTGAATTCATATTCGCTGCCTGACGAAACTGAGACTTCAGGCTTTTTTTATCCCAGGATAATTCAACCGGGATATTGTCAGCCCGCAATCTTTGAACCAGGGCTGCTGCTGCATCCAATACATTCTCGCTTGTTGTGGCAATATAAACCATATTTTGTTTACCAGATGGACCAAGCCCCTTATTCTTCATAGCAAGCACAATCCGTTCCATACCAGCAGCGAATCCAATTGCCGGGGTAATGTTTCCACCCATATCTCGAACCAGGTTATCATACCTGCCGCCAGCAGCAACTGCATTCTGGGCACCAAGCGATTCATCCTTTATCTCAAAGGCTGTTCTGGTATAGTAATCAAGACCACGGACAAGCCTTGGGTTCATTACTGGCTGGATACCCATAAGGTTCAGGTATTTTATGACCTCATCCATGTGATTTCGGCAAGGCTCGCACACAGAATCAATCACTGTTGGACATCCTCTGATATAAGACTGGCAGGTTTCCACCTTGCAATCCAATATCCTCATCGGATTCTTTTCCAATCTCATCTGACAATCAGAACACATCTGATCTATATGTGTCTGAAAATATTCCAGCAGCACCTTACGATAATTTGTTCGACATTCCTCGCACCCAACCGAGTTAACCTCTACCTTAAGCCCTGCAAGCCCAATCTGCTCAAATATCTGCAAGATCATGGCTATGGTTTCAGCATCAACACCAGGGTGCATACTGCCGAGTGCCTCTGTTCCAAATTGATAGAACTGCCGCTGCCTTCCGGCCTGCGGCCTTTCGTATCTGAACATTGGCCCCATATAAAACATCTTAACCATGCTTCCTTGCTGGCTGCCAAGCCCATGCTCCATGTATGCCCGCACCACGGCTGCGGTGTTTTCTGGTCTTAAGGTAATGGATCTGCCCTTCTTATCCTGAAAGGTATACATCTCCTTATTGACAATATCCGTTGCCTCACCAATCCCGCGAATAAAGAGCTCAGTTGCCTCAAAGATAGGCGTTCGAATCTCCTGATACCCATAACAGAGAAAGGTTTGCCTGACAATATTCTCAATAAAATGCCATCGTTCCATGTCCTGGGGAAGAATGTCTACTGTTCCCCTTGGTGCTTTTATGCTCATTGTGTTACCCCTATTGTGTTTATGTTCCAAATTCCCGCAACGATTTGCCTGTAGCTCTGAAGTAAAGCGACTCAGGATCAATATCAAAACCACAATCCCACGCAAGGGTAGGCCATGAATCAAGATAAAAATGCGAAAAAACCTCGAAATTACGCAATGGTTTCGCTATTGGATATTTATACACAATATCCTTAAGATCTACTTCTCCTGTTTCACCTGTGTTGAATTTTAGAAATATCCGAAAGTCTTTAACATACCTTGCTTCTAAAATTGAGATACATTCCACAATTTATTCTCCATTTATACAAGTGGTTGAATGCGATGAAATTCTTTTGTTTCCCACATAAGCAAGAGTTCATCGCTATGTAATTCCGCCCATTCTTCCACAAGACCACGAACCTTCTCAAGGAAGCAAGCCAACCGTAATATTAAGATTCTTGATGTCCATTGATGCTCGATATTCATTGTATTGCACATGAAAATGGGGCGGATTGTGCTCATCAAAGTACATAACGATAATAATTCCAAGAAATCTTGATATTTCTGGCATATTTTATCCTCTTTTAAGTTTTTCATATACTCGATGTTCAAGGTTTTACTACCTATGATAGTATCTGTAGCTGCGGGAGGTAGCACCTCTGGCAGGCTTGTCCCCGCTATCTTCCAATCACGATTGGGAGTAAAAAGCAACCACAAGGAGGTAGCACTGGCAGCAGACCTTTGGCAGTGAGACTCTCACTG
>DYDG01000130.1 GCA_020717845.1 Marinifilum sp.
ATTCTCTTAGCCAATTTCAGACACCACCAAAATTTTGCGTCTCTACATTGGGAAAAGGCAGGAACAAGCCCTGCAGCTACCCGACACTTGAGACTTGACGCGACACTACAGTGAACTATCTCAAAATAGCTGGAGATAACAATCATGAATTTAGCCAATAAACTTACTCTTAGCCGTGTATTTATGGTGCCTATATTTGTTGGCTTTTTATTTCTGAATAATCCTTTCGGCAATTATTGCAGCCTTTTGATATTCATTCTTGCCGCAATAACAGACTGGTATGATGGTAAGCTGGCAAGGGATAAAAACATGGTCTCTACACTGGGAAAGTTTGCTGACCCTCTAGCAGATAAGATGATAGTTTCAGCAGCCTTTATCTGTTTTGTAGGCATTCCTGTCCTGCATATCCCTGCATGGGTAGTGATACTTATTATCTGTCGAGAGTTTGCGGTAACTGGTCTTCGATTAGTTGCTGTTTCTGAAGGGATAGTCATCCATGCCTCTGAGGGTGGAAAGATAAAGACTGTCCTCCAGATGGGCACTATTATTACCATCCTCCTTCTCTTGTGTCTCAGGGGTTATATGGAAGAGCCTTACTTTTTGAGGCTAATAATAGAATGGCTGCCTTTATCCCTGATGTTGATTGTGGCTGTTGTAACCACGGGGACAGGGGTGGAGTATTTGATAAAACATAAAGGGATACTGGACGAAAAGGACGAAAAAGGGTGAAAAGGGTAAAAGAAACAATTGTTAGGTTTTTTGCTACAGGATTCTTTAGCGGCTATTCACCTGTGGCTTCAGGAACAGCCGGAAGCGTGGTTGGGGTAATTATTCATTTAGTTGCATACTATTTATGGTCATCCCTTCCTTATTTCTGGCTTTTTTATAGCTTGAGTGTAGTAATCATCTCTGCACTTGGTATATGGATATGCTCTGAGGCAGAGGCGATATTTAAGACAAAGGATGCTAAGCCCATAGTCTGGGATGAGATAGCCGGGTATCTTATCACCATGATAGGTATTCCAGCAGAATTATGGTGGATTATAAGCGGCTTTATCCTGTTTCGTGTTCTGGATGTTATTAAACCAGGACCGCTTTATTCACTCCAACGACTTCCTTCTGGGTTGGGAATAATGATCGATGATATTGGCTGTGGTATACTTGGGTGTATAATATTGCATGTGGTAAGGTGTGTGATTGGATAAATTAGCAGCTAACACTCGATTGCATGTCATTCCTGTGAAAGCAGGAATCCAATTTTTAAATGCGAGGTGATAATCATGGTAAGAGTAGGGTTAATCCAGATGTCCTGCACAGAGAATAAGGAAGAGAATATTACCAAGGCTCTTTCTTCAGCAGAAAAGGCTGCCCAGGATGGGGCAAAGATTATTTGTTTTCAGGAGTTGTTTCATACCCACTGGTTTCCCAGGTCAGTAAATGCAGAAAATTATGTTTTGGCAGAGCCAGTAAACGGTCCAACCGTAACATTGATGGCTGATTTTGCCAAAAAAAACAAAACAGTGATGGTTGTCCCTATCTATGAAAAAGCAGATGAGGGAATTTACTATAATTCAGCTGTGGTTATTGATGCAAACGGTAAGGTTTTAGGGACATATCGCAAGAATCATGTCCCGCATATCCCGCTCTGGGAGGAAAAGTTCTACTTTGCCCCTGGAAACAACGGCTACCCTGTATTTAAGACAAAATATGCCTCTATTGGCGTGCTTATTTGTTGGGATAACTTCTTTCCTGAGGCAGCCAGGGTTCTTGGGTTAAAGGGTGCAGAGATAATATTTGCCCCAACAGCCTCTTCCTTAGCCTCTCAGCCAAGATGGAAAAAAATAATCTGTTCCCATGCCATAGCAAACAATCTGTTTGTTGCCCGCGTTAATCGTGTGGGGGATGAGCAGGGACAAAAATTCTTTGGAAACAGCTTTTTTGCTAACCCTGATGGAGAGATATTTGCTGAGTCCAGCGGCACAGAAGAGGATGTCCTGGTAGCTGATCTGGAATTGGAAACAATCCGCGATTTTAAGAATATATGGGCATTTTATCGAGATAGACGGCCAGAAACATATTGGGATATACTTAATCCATTGCCGTAGAGGAGAGTAGCTTTATGACAATTGAAGAAAAGGTTAGACAAACAGCTTCTAAAATAGGGGATCCATGGATGGTACTTGCAAATGCCTTGAAGAGAGATATCCTTGTAAAACTTTTAGAATTAAACCAAATTGTGCAAAAACTGGAAGAAAAGTATGGGGTAAGTTTTGAGGATTTTGACAAACAAAACATGCTTGACCAATTGGGACATACCTGGGATATTGAGGAAGATTATTACGAATGGGACAGGGTGGTTACTGAGTTGCAGAAACTTGAAGAGATCTTGAGAGGCATAGAATGACAAAAAGAACTCAGGAGTTTGAAACAGAGGTTTTTGAGGCAATAAGGCTTAGACATTATATTGAATTGCCACCAATTATTCAAAATCGCGAGATAGTCACCATCAAACTGCGGTTTCGCATCAAACTGATCCCTGCTGGATTTATTCAGTTTTATTATAACGAGATAAACGGAAGAACATCATTGGCACTGGTAGCAGGAAATGCCAGATCTTATGGGCATGATTATGTTCCTGGCAAGGGATGGCATAAGCATATATGGCCGCAAGGGAACCATGATTACAGTGAAGAAGCTATGAAACCAATAACTGTTCATGATTTCATGAAGAACGTTGATGAAATCATTAGGCATGGGGGCACCATTGGATAAGCTGAATATATACGAGATAAAAGGCATTATTGCAAAGGCACTTCTTGAGGATATAGGCAGCGGGGATATAACTGCCCAGTTGACTGTGCCAGAGGATTTGGAGATAAAGGCGGAATTGGTAGCCATGGAGGATGGTATTGTTGCCGGGTTAGAGCTGGCAGCCATGACCTTTACCTTTGAGGACTCTTCCATAAATAAAGAGAAAAATGTGGAGTTTTGCCCATTAATAAAGGATGGACAAAGGGTTGCTTGTGGTCAGGTATTTGGAAGAGTTCAGGGCGATGCTCAAGCAATTTTGAGAACAGAAAGGGTTGCCCTGAATTTCTTGCAAAGGTTATCCGGGATTGCCAGCCTGACTGCAAAGTATGTGCTGGCTGTTGAAGGCTATCCAGTGAAGATATATGATACCCGTAAGACAACCCCTTGTTTAAGAATGCTGGAAAAGTATGGGGTCAGGGTTGGTGGCGGGTATAGTCATCGGTTTGGCTTGTTCGACGGCATCCTTATCAAGGAAAATCATATCCGCTCTGCAGGTGGAATAAAAGAGGCTGTCAGACGGGCAAAGACTGCAAACATGGAGATAGAGGTGGAAACAGAAACCCTGGACGAGGTCAGAGAAGCTGTTTCAACAGGCGTTGATATTATTATGCTCGATAATATGGACATCGCAACCATGAAAGAGGCGGTTGATATAATCAGGAAGGGGGCGGCGAGAAATGCGAGAGAAATATTGATAGAGGCATCTGGTGGCATCAACCTTGAAAACATTCGGGATGTAGCCACAACAGGTGTTGATCGTATCTCTATTGGCAGCCTTACCCACTCACCTCGTATTCTGGACATCAGCCTGGAGGTAGTATGATGTAGGGTGGGCATTGCCCACCAATTTCTATTTCTACCCTACAGCCTGACAGCCTTCAGTCTATCCACCTAAAGAGGCAGCAAGATGAAGATTACTCGACGAGAATTCTTAAGCAATATGGCTGGTCTTGGGCTGATGATGGGCGGGGTTATGTTGCCTGCTGGTGATGTGTTAGGCAGGGTTGGCAACATGTTAGCAACCTCTACCCTGCCAGATCTGGTTGTTGCCCAGGGACAGAAAAATCCCGAACACTCTGTCCATGCTGCCATAAAAGCCATAGGTGGAATGAGTCGATTTGTTAAAGAAGGGGATATGGTTGTCCTAAAACCAAATATTGGCTTTTCGTGCAGCCCTGAGATGGCAGCAACAACAAATCCAGTTGTAGTCAGCACCCTGATAAAACTGTGCTATGAGGCTAAAGCAAAGAATGTCATAGTCTTTGACCACACCTGTGATTACTGGGAGATTTGCTTTAAAAGAACAGGGATAAAAAAGGCAACCATATCAGCCGGTGGCAAGATATTCTCTGCTCATCGCAAGGGTCTTTATCGAAAGATTCCTATCCCTGCTGGTAAAGCATTAAAAGAAACGCTTGTAGTTAAACAGCTTCTTGATGCAGATGTGATTATCAATATTCCTATTGCCAAGCATCATGGGGCAGCAGGGCTTACCCTGGGCATGAAAAATCTCATGGGTGCGGTCTGGGACAGGGGTATATTTCATGTCAAGGATTTGCATCAATGTATTACAGACCTTTCTACAGTGATTAAACCTCATCTTACTGTGCTTGATGCTACCAGGGCATTGTTCAACAATGGACCAAGGGGTCCTGGAGATGTTAAACATATAGGAAAGATTATAGCTGGTGTGGATCCAGTAGCTGTAGATGCTTACGGATGCAGCCTATTTGGAAAAGAGCCTCATCAGATTGGCCATATAAATATTGCTCACAAAATGGGTCTTGGTGAGATTGACCTGAGTAAGTTAAGAATAAAAACGGTATGACTCGATGTTCAAGGTTTTTCTGGCTCATAGGAATTACTATGCAAGAGCGGTAAAATGTCCGCCGATATCCTTGTAGCGACAACCTGCCAGAGGTGCTACCTCCCGCAGCTACAAATATGCTAAGTCGTTCTATTTTGACTATCACAGGTTAAAAAACCTTGAACATCGAGGTAAAGGAGTATTTTGGGATGAAAAAAGATAAGATACAGGATATACAGAATATGCTGGATGAGGTTATTGATGTTTTTCTTACTGAAAACCTTATTGAATTAGAGGTTAAGGATAACGAAAAAAGGGTAAGGATTAAACGGGCAGGCGTTTCTCTATCTCCTCTATCAGTCGAGGAATTTGTTCCTATTACTACTGGCATAACCCCTGCTCCAACCCGCAAAAAAAAGCTGCCAGAAGAAGATGTCAACTGGAAAAAAATTACCTCACCACTAACCGGGACATTCTACAAAAGCCCTTCGCCTGATATTCCACCCTATGTAGAGGTAGGAAGCATTATTACCCATGGACAAACACTGGGCTTGTTAGAAGCGATGAAGATGTTTAATGAGATAAAGTCAGAGATATCTGGAAAAATAATGAAAATTCTTGTGCAAAATGGAGCAACAGTGAATGCAGGGGATATATTGTTTCTGGTGGAGACAATGGAGATTTAGTGGTGAATATTATATTGCTATGATGTATTTGTTTGTATATAGAAAGTAAGAAAGGTATCGAAGAGACGATGTTCGCGACATGGTCGGACACTATTATTATGCTCTTCGCTTGATTCTTCGAGACAAGCCTTACTTGCGAAAATACTTAGTCAGGTGCAAGCATCAGAACTCCTGACATCTTATGAAAAAAAATAAGCGGTCAAGCAGCTGGGTGCTGGGAATTGCATCTTAAATTTCCAACACCCAATGGTTACTCAAGTAACA
>DYDG01000131.1 GCA_020717845.1 Marinifilum sp.
TATCATATTATAAACCTTTAGCTAATTTCAGACACCACCAGATAATCAGCCTCACTCTCTGATGAAACCTTCCAATGGAATATCAGTGTTCCATGACCTCTGACTGTAGCCTGGATATATGTCTGCTGGTTATCCATTATATCACCACTTTGTATAGTTCCATATTCATCATTCTCATAATTAATAACAGTCTGATCAAACCAATCTGCATCTCCTCCTGTTGTCACATTAGGTTTGCAAGCTGTATCAACTGCCTCATCTAAAAAAACCTTTTCTTCTACCTCTTGATTCAGCACAAAATCTATATCTGAAGCATTAGAACCGTTATAGACATTTACTGCTGTTGGTGTTCCAATAACATGCCAGGGATAATATACTGTAGATAAACTGCCATAAATATCTGCAGGGTCACCTACAGTTGGAATTTTATTATTATCATCATCAATATATACCCTTAGATAATATGTTCCTGGGTTTATTCCTAACTCATAGCTGACAGTCCCTGGACCACTAAATGTCCTTGTCCCTTCTGCTATGGGTGTCCCTGTCCATTGAGGATTATCAAATGCAGAATAGTATAAAGTGCCGATTATGATCTCTGGACATGAAATAACACCGGTTATCTTACCCTGGCTAAAATCAAGCCTATCTATCCAACCACAATCAGAGCCACCACTTCCTGAACTATTTTTCGTATAAGCCCATTTAAGTGTATGTGTCCCTGAGGGAATAAAATAACTCATCTCCATCCAATCTGCCTCACTGCTAATCTTACTCTGTTCATAGCCGTCTATATAAAACCTCAGATAATCATACCCACTTTCTGATGAAACCTTCCAGTAGAATGTAAGTGTCCCAGCACCTGCAACTTGTGTCTGGATATATGTCTGCTGGTTATCTCCTATATTACCACTTTGTGCCGCATCGCCATCATAGTAAGAATAATCAGCATCAGTTTGCCTGAACCAACTTGCATTTCTTCCTGTTCTCCAGCTAAACCCTATATTATCAACGGCCTCACCTAATGAATCCTTTACCTCATGACTCAACGCAAAGTCTATACCTGATGTATTAGAACCGTTATAAACATTTACCGGTGTTGGTGTCCCAATAATTTGATAGGGATAATATACTGCGGATAAGGTGCCATAAATATCACCTGGGTCATATTCAGTTGGTCCTCCATCATTATCAGCATCAATATATGCTCCTATATAATATGTCCCTGGAACTATGGTTACAGTATAAGTTTGTGGAAATACAGGATTAGTTTTTATTGAGAAAATAGATGGGGTGCCTGACATTGCAGGTGAGGCAAATGCATCTATATGAAGTGTCCCGGTCTTTGTCCCGAGGTAGGAAATAACACCACTTATCCCACTGTTGTTGCTAAACTCAACTTTATCCAGCCAACCACAATCATTACCAGTATCTACTGAACCATCTTTTGCATAAACCCATTTAAGTGTATGTATCCCTGCTGGAATAAAATAACTCATCTTCGTCCAATCTACCGCACCACTAATCGCATTCTGTTCATTACCGTCTATATAAAACCTCAGATGATCACACCCATTTTCTGATGAAACCTTCCAATAGAATGCAAATGTCCCAGAACATGTAACTGTAGATTGAATATATGTCTGCTGGCCAGCCGTTATATAACCAGTTCGTGCCGCATCTACATCGTAGTAATAAAAAGAAGACTGATCAAACCAATTTGCACTTCCTCCGGTTGTCCACACAAGTTGTGTATTATCAACTGCCTCACCTAATCCTGTATCCGCATCTGCATTGGGTGAAATAACCCCAAACCCAAGTGCAATAAATACCCACAATCCCAATATTAATTTTCTTTTACTTAATCTGCTCATTTTAAACACTCCTCCTTAAATAAAATCTGTAATCACAAAGGCACGAAGGCACAAAGAAATACTCTTTCAATTTAGTAATCGGATTAAGCGGATTAATCTGATATTTTTTATCCGTTTAATCCGCTCAATCCGCTTACCATTATATTCTTACAATCTCCAAAAACAAAAAAGGCAGGTTAAAACAATAACCTGCCTAAAAATATACTATATGCACCTGTCGATAATATCAGACTCAGAATAAACTCTGTAGTAAGGTAAGATATGGTATGTATGCAACATTTTCTCTCCCCTTAATGCTTAAAGAAGGCGAACAGGATGCCAAGAATGGCACCAATCTGTCCTAACCAGAAGATAAACATCCATTTAATAATGCTGGCATAACTTTTTGCCATCTCAGTTCTAAGTCCAGTCATATCCCCTTTCAATTCAGCCCTAAGTCCTGCCATATTCCCATTTAATTCAACCTTAAGTGCTGCTATATCCCCTTTCAATTCAGACTTAAGTTCTGCCATATCTACCCTAAGTTTACCTGTTTCTTCACTCAATCTTCTTTCGTACCTTTCCTCAGATTCCTTTAATTCAAACTTAAGTCCTGCTATATCCCCTTTTAATTCAAACTTAAGTTCTGCCATATCTACCCTAAGTTTACCTGTTTCTTCACTTAATCTTCTTTCGTACCTTTCCTCAGATTCCTTTAATTCAGACTTAAGTCCAGCCATATCTACCCTAAGTTTACCTGTTTCTTCACTCAATCTTCTTTCGTACCTTTCCTCAGATTCCTTTAATCCAACCCTAAGTTCTGCCATAGCACCTTTTAAATCAGACTTATGGAGACCCATATCAATTCGCATATTAGCAGTTTCTTCACTTAATCTTCTCTCATACTTCTCTCCTGATAAAGTAATGACATCAGCCTTTATTTTTTCTTCGGATTTATTCAGCAATTCTACTAAAGAGTCAATTCCATCTTCACCTAATTTTTCTCTTAACAGACGAGGAACAGTCATAACCGCCATTTTTAACAGCCTCCTACCAACTCATTTTCATCATTTTCATCATTTTCATAATACACCATTATCTTGAATTTGTCAACAACTTTTTCGACCTGTGCGGTTGAAAATTACCACATAAGTAAAAACTGTTTGTATATCAAGGGTTGTTTACAGATTTAAGCCACAGATTCACAGATTAAAGATAATCTGTAAAATCGGAATCTGTGAATCTGTGGCTTTTTCAATCAATTTTCGTGAATTTTGTGGGTAATGCGATAAAACTGTAGCATATTCCAGCCGCTCAGGTCAAAAACTACTGACAACGTTCTTCTACCACCTGATACCATTTTCCGCTATGATTAAATATTATACACTTACCAAGACTAAATACCTTTCCCAATCCCTTTTCCTTTGTCATTTCGAAGTATTCATTGCTCAACCACCTAATCTTCTCTGTTTCTTCGTCTTTATAATCTATATCCTGCCAGATATTATCCTTTAGGATATAGGTTGTGCCTCCAACATATTTTACCCCTGTTGCTGTTTTCGAGGTAGTTGTCTCTTCCTTTAAGGCTATCATTTCTTGTGCCATATTCACTGCTTTTTCCCCAATCTCTGCCTTTCTAAGCTCCTTGAACCTTGCCATCTCATCCTTTTCTGTCACCAAAAATGATGTGTATGAGGTAATAATCCCATATTCTTTACTTAATCTCTTTATTTCAGAGATTAGCTCCTCATTTTCTCCATATAGCCTTATCTGGTCAAGGAGATAGCCTATCTTTCTTGTTGCCCATAGCCTGGGAATAAAAGGATGAGCATCTTCTTTCTCTGGAAAGACCAATTCCTCAATAAACTCCTTCCTCTTTTCTCCAGTCTGACCAGATAGGGTAATTGTTGCCATACCTGCATCTTTATACCTTCCCAAAATCAGAAGCTGGCTATCAAAAAATAGATCAGGTATCTCCTTTGGATATAAATTATTAGTCTCTATACCATCTATTGTCAGAGAGATGTTAGACAGGGCAGGGTAAGCAACCTTATCATAAAATAATGATAAAACTACCTCAAGGTCTTCATCTTCCTTGACATACGTAGATGCACCTTTGCTCTTCTGGGAAATAAGGTCTAAAAGATGAGTATTGACATTATCTCCAAGACCAAAGACAAAAATCCTGTTATCTTTGTTCTTCTCAAGAGACTTAATGATAGCTGAGGTATCCCGTTCTCCTGCAGTTGGCAGACCATCTGTGAGAAAGACAATTGACTGTGATCTTGTTCCCTGTCTTATCCCGGCAAGAAGTGACTCCTGAATATTTGTTCCTCCCTCTGCTTGTAGATTTTCAATAAACTTTTCTGCCTCTTTTTTTGTTTTATTAGATACCGTTACCATATCTTTACTAAAAGATTCAACATCTGTGCTAAATCTAATGATATTGAACATATCTTGAGGGTTTAGGTTATCAAGACAATATTTTAAAGCCTCTTTTGCCTGAGCAATCTTCTTACCCTTCATACTACCAGATGTATCCAGTATAAAGGTTATATCTTTACTAAAAATAGTTTTCTCCTGCTTTGGAGAAGAGAGCAGTAGAAAGAATCCAGCACCCTTATTTTTATGACAGAGAGCTGAAATAGAAACATCTTCTTCTGCTAAGGTATAGTAGAGGATAAAGTCTTGATCAGGCAAGGTATTTTCATCCTTATAAATTACAGTAACCTTTCTTTCACCTCCTTCGCCATCCCTCTTTACCTCTATCTTATGAGAAGGCGAATAAACTGATTTTATAGGGGTCTTGGATTCTATCTGGACAGTGATTTCAACATCTCTAATAGGACTTCCTGTATATTTTTCTATATCCAGAGGATAGGTGTATCGGACAACATTCCCTTCCTTCTTCAAAACCTCTTCATACCTCAATCCGAGTTGCTTCTTTTTCTGACCTGGTATGGGATAAATCCTACACTTAAAAAGGTTTTTGCCAACATATTCTAAAAGACCCGGGTCTTTCATCCTGCGAACAATATCCTCATAGATTTTTCTTGCCTCATCTTTATCCAATACCTCTCCTGTAAGCTTTTTCTCATCAGAAAATAAAGAGAATTCAGAAATAGCAGAATCCTCTGGAAGTGGGAACAGGTATGTTCCTTCAAGATCATAAGGATAAGGGTTGATGAAAGCCTGATCTATAGATGTAGAAGCTAACTGTTCCTTTATCGCTACATGAACATAGTGGTAATCTACAGGCAAAGCTATCTGTTGAGGCATATCTGCCTTTGGTGGCATTGGAATAATAATGCCGTCAGCCCAAGAAAGAGTTAGCATAGAACAGTAAATATAGAGTAGTAAAAGAATTTTTTTCATTTTATGAAGCTTCTCCAATGTTGGTTGATAAAAATTTTGTGCTGGTTCACTGTGAATCGTAATTTTTTATTCAAAAATTTAGCGAATTTTTCCTTGGGATCCGACCCAAATTCTGAGGGTTTTTTAGTCATAAAAGCAAGCTCAAGATTATTAGATTAATCACCTTATTTTAGCTGATTAAAGGATACTGATTTCCCTGACTTTTACAACTATCCCTCAAGCAGTCGATCTCCTCAATAAAGCCTATTGTCGTGTCAAGTCTCAAGTGTCGAATGGTTTATTAATGTAGCTGC
>DYDG01000132.1 GCA_020717845.1 Marinifilum sp.
TAGTAAGATGCATATCTTAGTGAACCTTTGTGTCTTTGTGGCAAAAATTATCCTGCTAATTGCTCAGGTCGAAATTTTGCAATTGTCTGGCTACCTCCAACAGAGTTATATTCTATGATTATTTTATTCCCTTTTTAAGCCTTTGGCGACTCTCAAATTCTGGTGCCTCTTTGATACAGGTGCCAAGGACTTTAAAGGCGCGGGCAATCAGGTGCATAGTTTCTTTGTTTAGTTTAGCCGGGATTGTGCCCACATCATTCCAGCCGGCAATGTTTAGGTCATCCGGTGGCAAGGTATTTTTCTCCCAATTATAAAACAATTTGCCCCACTCACTATTAAGAATCTCAAATACCCGTTCTTGATGACTTGGATACCAGAACATATCGTGGTAGAGGACACTGGCCATGTATGCCCAGGGGGCAAGGATTGTTTTTAATGTCCACTCAATGGGTTTTTTTAGAGGTCCCCAGTAAATAGAATGCTGCATCCTGCTGGCAAAGGTCATCTTCTTAAAAGGACCGACAAAGTGCCAGTTTTCCTTTGCCGCATCAATATCACCTACAATTTCGATTTCTCGGACATCCCCACATCCTAAACCTAACTCGTGAGCTAATCGAATGAATTTGACATCCTTTAATGGGTCGAATCCCATAAGCTTAGCCGCTACGGCATCGATGGCTACCTGGTCGGCTGAGGCAAGGATAACATTCTTGACATAAGGAATCATACATCGTGGACCAGGGCCATCACCGGCAAAGGTGCCGTCCATCACGGCAAAAATTCCTTTATGAATCTTTTTTTGAATCATCAGCAGATCAACTAATGTCTCGTGAATAACCGGATGTGTCCAATGCCGCTTTTCATTCAGCAAACCACCAAAGGCATTCTTCATCGCCCCGGTTGTGGTAGTAAAAACATGGGTTTTTATGGTAGGTAGATGGATTATATTCTCACCAATAAATCGTTTAGGAATCATAAACCCATTTGGATAAACCTCATTCAGACACAAGAATTTATCAGCTAAATCACCCACTGCCTCGCGGACATTAATCCACTCCGCTCCCTCATAAAGATGGACATTCCTGAGATTATGGGCATTGATGACATTAACCTGCTTGTTTTCCCGTTCACCCAGATGGGCATCGATGACTACGGTTCGATTATGGCAGGCATGAATCAAATCGCTCTCGTAACCATCCTTTTTCATAGCCCGGATTACCCCTTCGAGTTGCCATGGGGTAGTTGAACTACCAGGATAGAAGAAATGCCAACTAATGTTTATCTTCAGCCCGGTATCTACATCCTTGGGAAGTACCTCCTGATACCCGGCCAGGTTCATTACCCGATGGTAATCCTGAAGAACCGTTGCCGGTGAAGTCCGTAAAATTGCTACCTTTGATTTTGCCATTATTCTGTTTCCTCCTTTTTCTCCTTATGGAATTAATTCTTTAGAATTTTATCCTTTATTGCGAGACATTAACTAACTCCAGACCGTGGATAATACTTTTGAGAACAGGCATTTCCATCTTTTCATATATCTCCTTTGCATGGCTAAGATACTTGCGAGCCTGGGTCAATTCCCCCTTATCGTGATAAACCAGACCTATATTGCCAATAACTCCTGATTCACCCTGCTGGTCCCCAATTTTTCTAAACAAAGGCAGGGCTATTTCATAATATTTCAGTGCCTCCTGGGGATTTGAAAGATTCAGGTGAAGGCTGCCGATCTCAAATGCCAGATCAGCCTTTGCTTCTTCAGATAATTCCTCTGCTTGGATGGATATCGCACCATTCATCACCATTCATATATTCTAAGGCAAAGAGGAAGTGGTATGATGGTCTCACAAAAATTGACTAAATCAACAGAGTCATCTATGCTCTGATTTGCAAAAATCACAGATTATGCCAGTGTTGAGTATATTTGAATAAGCACCTGTTATCAATTATTAATTATACCACATTGAATTTTAATAATCAACAATTTTTTGCTTTGTGTCATTTAAGAATTAACAGGTGGAAAAATCCTTGACATTATTTAGAAGTTTGGTATAATAGGGGACATCGTTCTGGCTCGTCCATATCTCGTCCAGGTTAGGAGTATACTATTATGCAAATCAATGGTCAAACAAGTGTTGTAGGCATTATTGGGGATCCAGTGAAGCATTCTTGTTCGCCTCAGATGCATAATGCTGCTTTTAATCATCTCAATCTGAACATGGTGTATATCCCATTTCATGTTAGGCCAGAATCATTGGGTGAGACAATAAATGGTATGAAGGCATTGGGTTTGGTTGGGTTGAATGTTACTGTGCCCCATAAGATTGAGGTGATGAAATACCTTGATGAGATTTCGCCTGCTGCCAGTGTTATTGGAGCTGTAAATACCATCCATGTCAAGGATAACAGGCTTATCGGCGATAATACAGATGGTTTTGGATTTGTCAGGGCATTGATTGAGGATGAAGGCATCACCATTGCCGGTAAGAGCGTGGTTATCCTTGGATCTGGCGGATCTACCAGGGCAATAGGTTATGCCTTGCTTAAAAATGGGGTCAACAGGCTGGTGTTTTGTAATCGCACAGCATCAAAGGCAGAGGAACTGGCAAAGGAACTATTAGAGAAAATGGCAAAGACTCAGGATGTGTTTGTTGCCGGTATGGGGCTAATAAACAGCATGACTGAAATAACCCAGGCAGATATACTGATCAACACCACCTCAGTAGGGATGAAACCAGCTGATCCATTATTGATAGATCCATCGTGGATAAGGAAAGGACAGGTCGTCTGCGATATCATCTATTCTCCTCCACAAACGTTGCTCTTGCAAGAGGCTGAAAAGCGTGGGGCAAGGGTGGTGAATGGGTTGGGCATGTTGGTTCATCAAGGAGCATTGTCCTTTGAGATATGGACAGGACGTTCGGCACCAGTTGAGATAATGAGAAAGGCTATTGGGTAAAGAAAATGCGGAAACATGCATGCGGAATGCGGAGATTTAAGGGCATTGGTTCGATTACAGCGATAGTATGTGTTGGTGCCATTATTTTGGGTATATTACCTGCTGTAGCAGCACAGTTGCAGCAGAAAAACATTATTCTGGCAACAACTACCAGCACCCAGGATTCTGGTCTTCTGGATGTCTTGATCCCCATTTTTGAGAAAAAGACAGGGTATTTTGTCAAGACAATAGCTGTAGGCTCTGGTCAGGCAATGGTTATGGGACAAAAGGGAGAGGCAGATGTGCTGCTGGTTCATTCACCTGATGCTGAGAAGAGGTTTATGGCAGAGGGTAGCGGTATAAACAGAATGCTTGTTATGCACAATGATTTTATCGTTGTCAGACATTCTCTTGATCCAGCAGGTATCAAGGGAATAAAATCGTCAGCAGCAGCCTTTAAGAGGATTAGTGATTCAGGTGCTCTCTTCATGTCGCGTGGGGATAATTCAGGAACCGATGCCAAAGAAAAATCTATCTGGAAGGCAGCCGGGATAAATCCAGATAGGCAAAAATGGTATCAGCAGACAGGTCTTGGAATGGGGCAGACATTGAATGTTTCTGCAGAGAAGAAGGCGTATACATTAATCGATCGCGGCACATATCTGGCATTGCAAAAGAATCTTGGCTTTTCTGTCCGTTCTGTCCTTTCTGTCATGGTTGAAGGGGATGCCATGCTTCTCAACACCTATCATGTTCTTGAGGTCAACCCTGCCAGATGGCAAAAGGTAAATGCCTCAGGGGCAAAAGCATTCGCAAGTTTTATGGTTTCCAGACAGGCACAAGAAATCATCAAGAACTTTGGTAAAGCCAGGTATGGTTCACCACTTTTCTTCCCAGATGTAAGGAACAAATAGATGGATATGATCTTTGACGGTATCAAACAGGCGTTCTTCCTTCTCTTTACTATGGACAGAGAGGTGATGGGGATTACGCTGCTTTCTCTTAAAATCTCAGGGATAGCAACATTCTTCAGTATGCTTTTGGGCATTTCCCTTGGGATGAGTGTTGCCCTTTCCCGATTTCCAGGAAGAAACCTTGTGGTCAGTTTGATTAACACAAGCATGGGATTGCCGCCAGTGGTAGTAGGATTATTTGTTACCATTTTTCTCTGGCGAAACGGGCCTCTTGGTTTTTTAGAGATTCTTTACACACCAACGGCTATAATCATTGCCCAAACAATCATTGCTGCACCCATTGTTACAGGTATTACCCTGTCAGCTATCCAGCATCTGCCGGTTAATCTCAGGTTACAGATTTTGTCATTGGGAGCAACACGGCTGCAAATGGTCTGGATCCTGGCAAAAGAGGCAAAGCTCCCTTTGCTCACAGCGGTTATGGCCGGATTTGGTGGCATCATCTCTGAGGTCGGGGCATCGATCATGGTTGGCGGCAATATTAAGGGATATTCCAGGGTGTTGACAACAGCAACGGTTATGGAGACAGGTCGGGGCAATTTTGATATTGCCATAGCCCTGGGGATAATTCTCCTGCTGCTTTCCTTTACAATCAATGCAATCCTTACCCATATCCAGCAAGGGGAGAGGATGCGATGAATAAAAGCCAGTTGACAGAGTCGCTGCCTCAGATAGAGGTGACACCTCCTATTCTTGAAGCAAACAATATCGTTGTAAAAAAGGGTGGAGCAATAGTTCTTGATATCCCTCACTTTTCCATTGAACAAGGGAAGCACCTCAGCCTTATTGGTCCCAATGGTGCAGGGAAGTCAACGCTTTTATTGACCCTGTCCAACCTGTTAAAATTGCAGTCAGGCAATACCTCTGGCAATTGCCAGAGTGGCTCACTCCGCCAGAGTGGCTCACTTTGCCAGAGGGGCTGCTTTGGTGAGATTTATTTTAAGGGCAACAAGATTGATTTGAACTATCGATCTGCCCTTGCCTATCGACGAAACATCTCCATGGTTTTCCATGAACCACTTCTTTTTGATACAACCGTTTTTAACAATGTTGCCTCAGGCCTGAAGATTCGAGGAATCAAGTTATCTGAAATCCAGAAGGTTGTGGATGAGTATCTTGATCGATTTGGCATCAGTCATTTAAGTAACCGTTCTGCTAAGAAGCTCTCTGGTGGTGAGGCAAAACGGACAAGCCTGGCTCGAGCATTTGCAACAAAGCCTGAAATTCTTTTTCTCGATGAACCGTTTACATTCCTTGACTTGCCGACACGCGAATCACTGATAGAAGATCTTGCAAAGAACATGAAAGAGATAGGGACAACGACTATTATGTCAACACACGATCAAATGGAAGCTCTGCAGCTATCTGATTGCCTTATGGTCATGAATCAGGGGAAAATCGTTCAGAGCGGCCTGCCTGAAGAGGTTATAAGCAACCCGGCAAACAAGTTTGTTGCCTCGTTTGGAGCGGCATTTACAAGGAGAGGATGAAGATATTATTTTTCAGCCGTAACAGTTCAGCTAACCGCAGAGACGCAAAGACGCAAAGAATAAATCAGAGGACAGAGCACAGATGAGAGACT
>DYDG01000133.1 GCA_020717845.1 Marinifilum sp.
AAACACCGATATAGACAGTTTTGCCTGTGTGGTAAATTTCAACCGCACAAGTCGATTCTTTTTTAATATTTTTTATTAAATATGAAATAAAGGTATTATACCAGTGATTGGGAGGGATGTCTGCAATCTATCTATAGTTCACAGACAGGAATGTCTGCACTACCGATTTCCTGCCAATTATGCTAATTATCAGGTGTACGGCTGGGAACGGTGCGGAGATAGGAGAGTGGTGCGGAAATGCGAGAATGATGTGAGGCACGGAAGAGGCACGAAAAGTGATGCGGAGTGGGATGTGAGGTGTAGCGGCAACCTGTCAGAGGGGTTACCTCCTTGTGTTTGCTTCTGTTGGATGCGTGAGATAAGTCGTGCGGAGCGGGATGCAGGACGAGACGAGGCAAGGCGAAAAAGGCGAAAAGAAATATGGTTCTATAACGTTTTGAGTGGGTAGATGTAATCATTATGTTCAATTATTTCTATCTGTGCAATTACAAAATACCACCCGTTTTACAGAGAAGAGACGCAAAGGGTGTAAATTCATTAATGCAGCCTGCCTCAGAGTGTGTAAAAGTTGTCGATTCTTATTTGCAATCACTACCTTAACATGCTTACCCACTCAAAACGTTATAGAACCAGAAATATGCGGTGTCCACTTTGCACCCCGCACCACTCTCTCCTTCCTCTCCTTCCTGCACTACTCTTCTTGCCCGATTTACTCTTCCGTTTCCGCACCACTCCCCCATTCCCGCACTGTGGACACTCTTCTGCCTTCGCACCGTTCCCTTCCCGTTCAATGACTCATTACTCAGTCACTTTTTCTCCTCTCCTCCAGTTTTTTCTGACTCTGATGCCTTCGGTATTGGCACAGTTAACTTTCTGCTTCTCACCCCCGGTTTCAAGCCAAAGGGGGTTGACAATTTGTCCCCACCCTTTGGCTAACTCACTATCACGACTACGCATTTTCTTGATATAATCGGAACTGTTCACCGTATCCGCCAATGATTCAACCACATCACCAACAGAAAACCACCACTCATTGTTGTTCAGTGTTCGCCGGATTTCCCTGCTTTTAGATACTGCCAGTTTAGTTTCCATTAGCTATCTCCTTTGCTATGATAACAATATAACACCTCGTGATACTTAATTTTCAGGGTAGGAAGGTAGGGTGGGCAATGCCCATCCTACACATTTTCTACTCCAATGGCAGATTTAATATCATATTGAAACAACTTATCCCGAACCTGTTCCGCACATAACCTCATAGAATCCTCGTCCACTATCTTTTTTGAGGACAGCAATTTTTGATAGCACTGATACAGAGACTTCCATATCTCAACGCAGATTACTGGCTCCCATTCTTCTATAGAGATGGATTTAGTTTCTTTATACAATCCTTCTAAGAGTGCTTTTGCCCATACTGGTTGACCAAGTTGCAGACAGTATTTACCAGCAGACAGCCGTCGGATAAACTTACCTTTATAAGAAGATTGCTGATTTATTCCCTGGTACAATACATCCAGAGCACCCTCTAAATTCCTCTGATTAGCCAATTCAAGTGCCTCTTGCAGGTCATTACCCTCTTTTTCATCACTGCTTGCAGTAATCTGAAGCTGGCTCTTATCTATGGATACAACCTGAGAGGCTATCCACTGCATGGTTTCTGCATCTGCAAATGGGGTATTATCGGCAAATTTCAAACCTGATATTTGCGAGAATCTCTCTAAAAATGCTGCTGTTTCTGTGATTACTGCCTTAGCTGCTGTTCCATAGCCCAGAGAAGAAAGCCCCTTATACGTCATTCGCTGTAGATCAAGCCAGAAGGTACCACTTGCATCCTGAAAAGCGCCTTCAGATGCCTCAATTAGAGCAGACCAGTTAGCCGACATAACTAATTGATCAAGAGCAGTACGAATCTGAGCTCTTGGAGCTGGTATCTTTGTTTTTCCATCCCCATCTGCAACCGGTACTGCAAGCACAATATCCCATTTAATACAACGCAGGAGTCTATAGGGTAATGGACTCTGAAGATTGTTGGCTCGCAAGGGAGCTATTGTCTGACGAATAGCATTAATGACCTCAGTATCTGATGCCCCTGGTTGAACTGCTACTTGCGGTATCGGTATGGTGGCAGCTGGCGGTGAAGCTGGCGGTGGAGGAGTAGATGGTAATGCTGCTGATTGCTCGGATGATAGAATCTCTTGTTGCTGCAAAGCCTCAGATTCAATAACCGCTGGTTGCTGCCTTGCTACATCTTCTGCCTGCTTTGTTAAGCCAGATAGCAGATTTGAGATAGACGGTGCAGGCGAGCCGAATCTCTTTTGAATTAACTCAGATAGCCTTTTTATCTCTTCATAGGCATCCAGAACAGACTGGTTTTCAGCAGCACCAGGGACCCTCATGATGGTAAGGGTTCCTACCCTTTGATCCAGCCATTCTATAGTCTTACCCCGTGCTATTATTTTTTGGGGGAATAACCCCTCCCAGAAATTCTCCAATAAGCTGGTATATATCCTCAACCCATCACATATCCCCTGATACCCATCTTTCTTAAACAAGCCTGCACACAAATAACCAGCTATGGTTAGGTCCTTTGACCTCTTTGTCAGTATCCTTTGGCTCAATTCCACAATCCTATCCCAATTGATAGCATCCTGAGCAGAACTCATGGCAGTAAGTTTTTGGATCTCACCTTCTACTTCCTGATATTCCAACTCATGCTTAGCCTTTTCACCGCATGGTGATTTATCTGAAATGGGTAATATGTAGACTCCAATGTCCATTTCAAACCTCCTCGTGATCGTTCAGGATATGTATCCTGAACGTAATATTGTAGCTGCTACTTTTGTGGTCGATTCTAACAGCTAAAAGATAGCGAGGGCAAGCCTCGCAGCTACAGGCTTTTTTGTAGCTGCGACCCTTGTGGTCGCCTCACACCCGTCCACAAGCATGGGATAACATAGCAGCACAAGCATCCTGCTTGTGCTGCTTGCAACCAACACCCACGTATGGGATAACAACCCAGCAGATAGGCATTACTCACCAATCTGCACTAACAGCTTCTTCCCAATTATTTCAGCAAGCCGACACTCTGCCAGATCAGCCATAGTCTCTACAACCTTCAAGGCATCTAAACTGCCTGAGTTTTCTATAGCAACCCCTGTCAAATCAGTTATATGCTGATATTCTTGAATATTTTCACTCAGCAATTGAACATCTCCCTGTTTGGGAGTCCGCCAGAGTATACTGAAAGCTGCCGGACAATCTTCATCACTCTGGCAAGGAAAGAAGATGGTAGGGATTGGAAGTGGGCGAGGGAAGTTCGTTCGAACGAGTCTCATCCACATCTCTACCTGCATAGGGACATCCATTGAGCCAGCCAGGGGCAATCGCAGAGCAATATCAGGCTCTCTGCTCTTTGCAAGATGCGGAAATGAAAGTGTGGCAGATACATCCTGTAAGAGATTAAGCCAGCATTGCTCACCGTTTTCCTTAAACAGTCCGTTTACAAGTGATTTCACGCTGGTATGTTCTAACTGCTCAGAAATATCAATATTTTTCTCCATTTCTTTGATATTCAAGCCCAACCCTCGATATTTCTTATAAAACTCAGAGATATCCTTTATTTCTTTTGTAGAAAGGTAATGTTCCTCCAATATTTCCCAGATCGGGAGCAAAATATTTATAGTATTAGCAGAGTCTTTCAAGACACCTCTGGGAAGCACCACAAAAAAAGCAAATGGAAATCGTCTCAGTCCACCGGTATCAGAACTATCCCATATAGAGGCAACAACCACATTTCGCTGCTGCGGGAAAGCCATTAATATTCGATGAGGTTTAGAGACTGCCAGAGGCATGCACTCATTCCATTGGCAGTGGACATTCCACCCTGTTCCAAACCCCTTATCTATCCATTCCTTAAAATGGTATATTTCTCTTGCATCAGTACCAATAAAGATAAAGTCTTTATACACAGGCAGCTTACCATAACAACATATCAAAATATTCTGATTAAATCCCAATGCTTCAGCTATCTTTTCAAACATAATTGCACTCTCCTTCAACTAACGGACAACCACAGGGGGTTGTCCCTACATAAGCCCACCATGCCACCGATCGTTCAGGATGTGTATCCTGAACGTAAAGTTAAAAGGGGATATATATCCCCATCCAATATTACGTTCAGGATACACATCCTGAACGATCGGCTGAACGATCGACATCCTGAACGATCACGATGAACGATCGCTTATCATAGAACCTGCAAATCTAAATCAATAACCGAATTATCTCTCAAAATCCAATTCCTGGCACTACTATATTTCCAATCTTCAGCTCGTACCACAAAACCTTTTCTGATTGGATTATTGTGAATGTAAGTCAATTTTTGATGCAGCCATTTTTCTGAATAAATAGCTTCTGGATGGAACTCATCCTGCCAGATCTTATATTGAACTGGTCTGGTTGCCTCTTGGCCAGCTTTTTTAAAAATATACAGGAGCAATCGTTCACCATCCTTTTTAAGTTCTTCAGCTATTTGCTTTGAAGTATAACGTTTGAAATCACGCATAATGTCTGACAAAGAAGTTTCCTCTTCATTAGCAGTAACCAGATGAATATGATTAAGCATAATTACATAACCAAGTAAAAATAACCCTTTATGCTGCTGACAGAACTTAAGGCTTTTAATGATAATCTGGCAATACTTCTCTTCCTTAAAAACACATTGCCATTCTGTGACCGTACTGGTTGAAAAGTATATTGATGTTTTGTTTGAATCAATCCGAAATCTACGCATATCTTTGTTCCTCACAATCAGGATACATATCCTGTTCCAAGGGTGCGTTCAGGATAAATATCCTGAACGATCAAGTCCTGAACGATCAAGATGTCCCGAACGATCAAGATCGCACAAGAACCGATCGCACAGGATATGTATCCACCACCGATCCCGATCGCACAGGATATATATCCTGTGCGTAATATTAGAAGGGGATATATATCCCCATTGCATCTTTGCGTTCAGGATATATATCCTGAACGATCAGAACGATCAGATTATCAGACACCGCTATTTGTTTCTCAGCCATTCTCAGCCATTCATTGCAGAAATTTCCTGTTGCATTTCCGTTAGAGATACCCGCTTGCCAATCTTGAATTCTTTCCTGGATTTTTCAATGATTTCCATAAATTCAGGATTACTACTTAAAGATAAGGATTCCCAATCTATATTTTTCAGAGAAACAACTGCTGCTACAGGAGTTGTATTTGATGTTAGAACAAGCATTTCCTTCTCTAAATTTTTTGCATACTCAGACAAAGGTCTATTTGCCTTTACTACTTCCAGAGTTTTCATAATGTCACCACCTTTTCTCCAACAAATAATTGGTTTCCTTTTTTTATACCTACAGCAAGGACTCGAACAACATTAGGTTCCTCTGCTGCGATTTCATAAAAAGC
>DYDG01000134.1 GCA_020717845.1 Marinifilum sp.
CACAGAGAATAGGGCAACCACAGGGGGTTGCCCCTACTTGTGTCCCATCCAGGCAGCCAATTTCAGACACCACCCGTAATCAGCCTGTTTTAACCATTCTTTGTATTTATCACTCATTTAATATCCCTGTTTGTATTTACTCGATGTTTAAGATTTTCGTCACCTAATGATAGTACTTGTAGCTGCAGGAAGTAGCACCTCTGGCAGATCGCAGCTGCAAGAATATTGGCTGGTATTTTACTACTTTGGACTGGTGGTTCTTATGAGCCATAAAAAACTTGAACATCGAGTTACAACATCCCTGCGGTTCTCATCACCTCTGCAAATCGCGGCTCAACCAGAGCGTATCCCTTTAATACATTGCGAAGAGCAACCCTTTCATCCTCAAATCCCTGTTCCAATTCCTTTGTCTTTCTTACAACCGGTGTAATCGCTGTGCGTCTATCCCACAACACAAACCCAATCATAGCCAGCAGCCCACAGATTAATGTCATAATCCCACCAAGTGCTACATATACCAGACCCCTTAAATCATCTATCCTTCCGTTCATAGCATCCATCCTCTGGTCTATAGCCTTTAGTGCCTCTTCCATCTTTGTTTCCAATCTTGCAATCTGAACCTTCACATCTGTAATCTCCTCAATGACTTTCTCATTAGAGACCTGAGCGGAGCTAATAGAAGGACTTGCAGCAATAAACATTACCAAACCGATAATTGCAAATAATCTCATGGTTATTTCTCTCCTTGGTATTGATTATTTCACATCATCCCTGCGGTTCTCAGTACCTCTGCAAATCGTGGCTCAACCAGAGCGTATCCCTTCAATACCTTGCGAAGGGCAACTCTTTCTACCCTTTCATCCTCAAATCCCTGCTCCAATTCCTTTGTCTTCCTTACAACCGGTGTAATCGCTGTGCGTCTATCCCATAGTACAAACCCCATCATAGCCAGCAGCCCACAGATTAATGTCATAATCCCACCAAGTGCTACATATACCAGACCCCTTAAATCAGCTATATCACCCTTTATATCACTCTTCATATCATCTATCCTTCCATTCACATCGTCTATCCTTCCGTTCACATCATCTATCCTTTTATCCATAGCCTTTATTGCCTCTTCCAATCTTGCAATCTGGATCTTCACACCCGTAATCTCATCCATGACTTCTTTATTAGATACCTGTGCTGCACTAAGAGAAGGGCTTGCAGCAATAAACATCACCAAGCCGATAATTGCAAGTAATCTCATGGTTATTTCTCTCCTTGAATACTGAACGTTTTAACTTAATAATACCACAAGAATATGTAGATGTCAAGCAGAAAGAATATGGCATGGGAACATGGACAGGGTGTAAAAAACGAGAAGGCACAGGCAACCCAACACGATTACCTGTGCCTGTGATCCAATAAGGAAAATGAGAACGTTTTTCTTAACCACGAATTAACACGAATAATTTCCAACCTGATCAATAATGTAGTGAGCATTTAGGTGCATATCTTTAAGAAATAGAGACGCAAGATGTTGCGTCTCTATAATCTTCTTAAAGTTGCGATCTGTTATCCTACAATCGGCATCAAGGTAAAGGTTAATGTATTTGTATACATACCCCTGGTATACCGAGACAAGCTGGCAATTCCCAGGTTAAAGCAGACTATCCTTGGTGAATTTGTAGCCATCTTAACCTCAAAGATATGCTGAGACTGATTGTGGATACGCAACCAGGTAGCATAAGCAGTATTGGTTGGCAGAGCAGAACCAACATTGTTTCGGACAGTTGCAGGAAAATCATCCAATCCCATAGAAGCTCTTGGGTTATTTGCTACTACTCCTATCGTTGACATATTATTAAGATTAGTTAATGCCTTATTTAAGGCATTGAGCAGATCTCCTCGAGTTGCAGCGGCATTAATATCATTTTTCAATGTTGTGCCTATAGGGGGGTTAGCATTAGAAACAGGAAGAATAGCAGCTGTAGCGATAGCTGACATTGCTGGAGTTACTAGATCAGTTGGATTCCCTGCCAGATTAGTTATAGCCGTATTTACTGCTGCTATCGCAGCTCCAACAAGAGCAGGATTCCCACCCAACACTCCACTTTCTGACACCCCAAGGCTGCAGGCATTAGCATATGCCCCTTCAATGTCATTACGCAAGATGTAAGTTCTTTCGGTGTTTACAGAAAGATAGGTATCTTCCAGTCTTAAAATGTTCTGTTGAGTAGCCGGCTGATCTCCCTGGACATACAATGCTGCCCCATCTTGAGAATTACTAAAAATGGTCACTTCAAAGGCTGCTGACCTTTCAGCAAACCCCTTGCCAATGTCATTATTCATATCATACATGGCATTATCCTTTGCCGCTTCATTGCCGGTATTATCAGCAATTGCACCTATAACACCCGGTCCTGAGCGTTGCGGATCATTTACCACTCTTTCTACTTGCAGATCCCTTGCATAATCTTCTGGACCAGGCACAATGACCTCATCCGCATCTAAAACAACCAGTTCAACAATATCCGGCACATCCAGTCCTACTGATACTGATTCTGTATCTCTGAACCCATCAATAGCCTCAGCAGCGACTGCTATACCTTCATACATTCCGAATATCACTATTGTCAATAAAATTATTAATCTTCGCATTTTCTTAAAACCTCCTTGAAGTAATTTGTAGTATCCACATTCATTTCTCCCATGTTTTTGAATCATAAGCATCACCTCCTCATACAAAATAGAGAGCGTTGCATGGCAATCAAAGCAGTTGCCATGCAACGCTCTCTGTAGCTGCGAGGCTTGCCCTCGCTTAAAAGCGACCACAAGGATCGCAGCTACTGCTATAACACAAGAAGGCACAGACAACCCAACACGATTACCTGTGCCTGTGATCCAATAAGGAAAATGAGAACTATTACTCGATGTTCAAGGTTTTTCTGGCTCATAGGAACCACAAGAATAAAGCAGTAAAATGCCCGCTGATATTCTTGTAGCTGCGACCCTTGTGGTCGCTTCTTATTTCCCAGGAAAGATAGCGAGGACAAGCCCCGCAGCTACAAATATACTAAGCCGTTCTATTCTGACTATCACAGGTTGAAAAAACTTGAACATCGAGTAAAAGCATAAAAATTGCAATCATCACCATTAGGTGCGTCTCCATAATTATCGGGGCAGAATCTCTTCTGCCCCGATTCAAAAGGGGTCTTCCCTTGCTTAATGTTTTTGTTAAGGTTAGCGTTTCTTTCCCATCACCCTAACCCTCTCCCACAAAGGGAGAGGGAATCAAGCTGATAGGCATACATCAAGGCAGATTATCCAACGATTGGCATAAGGGTGAAGGTCAATGTATTTGTATACTCGCCCTCTGTGTATCTTGCCAAATTAGCAATAGCAAGATTCAGTACTATCAATCTTGGTGCCTTGGTGGACATCTTTACCTCAAACAGGTGCTGTGACTGATTGTGAATACGAAGCCATGTAGAATATGCTTTGTTTGTTGGCTTTGACTCAATATTGTAATCTACAGCATGTATCTGTGGATTATCATCACTTGGATCATTCAGAAGTCCCTTTGTTGTAGTACCAAATAGTACCTGACCCATTTCATCCTCATGTGCTTCTCTCGGATTGTCAATTACCATGTGAGTACTTAAATTAGCTGCAACAGTTGGCAGAGTCTTATTCTCCATTACTACCATGGATGATGCATTAGCGAATGCACCCTCAATGGCGTTGCACAAGATGTAAGTCTTTTCTTTGCAAACTGACACATAGGTATCTTCCAATCTTAAAATGTTCTGCTGAGTAGCTGGCTGAAGGCCATGAACAAACAATGCTGCTCCATCCTGTGCATTGGTGAATATGGTCATCTCAAGTGCTGCTGTTCTCTCTGCAAAGCCCTTGCCAATATCATCATTGCTGTCATACATAGCATTGTCTTGTGCTGCTTCGTTGCCGGTGTTGTCTGAAATTTTACCTGTTAAGTTTTGTGCATCATTTACCACTCTTGATACCTGCAGATCCCTTGCATAATCCTCTGGCCCTGGTGTAATGACCTCTGCCATATCCAATCCAACCAACTCAATGATTTGTGGAACGCTTAAGCCCACTGATGCATCTTCTTGCTGCATATCTGCTGCATAGGCTACTCCGCCTGCTAATGCTACTGCTACTACGCTAACTAATAACTTTTTCATTTTTTTGTCCTCCTGACTTTAATTTTTTTGTATAATTTGTTGCTTTACGAACAACCGCAACGCGAGTAACCGCATGAACAATTACAGGATTGTCCATACACTTTCTCAAGAAACCTTATACAAAACATCAAGCTTTGGAGGAAGACCCCTTTTCATCACCACCTTTATAATTAAAGTGAAAAACCAAGAGTGAAAAGTGAAAAATAGCAAATAGTGGGCAATGCCCACCCTACAACAACTTTTCACTCTTCGTTTTTCACTTTTCACTTTTTTTGTCAAGCAGGATAGGCACAGGTCAACCCAACACGATTGCCCTGTGCCTGTGATCCAATAAGGAAAATGAGAACTATTACTCGATGTTCAAGATTTTTGTGGCTCATAGGAACCACAAGTCCAGAACGGTAAAATGCCAGCCAGCATTTTTGTAGCTGCGACCCTTGTGGTCGCTTCTTATTTCCCAAGCGTGGTTGAAAGATAGCGGGGACAAGCCCCGCAGCTACAAATATACTAAGCCGTTCTATTCTGACTATCACAGGTTGAAAAAACTTGAACATCGAGTAAAAGCATAAAAATTGCAATCATCACCATTAGGTGCGTCTCCATAATTATCGGGGCAGAATCTCTTCTGCCCCGATTCAAAAGGGGTCTTCCCTTGCTTAATGTTTTTGTTAAGGTTAGCGTTTCTTTCCCATCACCCTAACCCTCTCCCACAAAGGGAGAGGGAATCAAGCTGATAGGCATACATCAAGGCAGATTATCCAACGATTGGCATAAGGGTGAAGGTCAATGTATTTGTATACTCGCCCTCTGTGTATCTTGCCAAATTAGCAATAGCAAGATTCAGTACTATCAATCTTGGTGCCTTTGTGGACATCTTGACCTCAAACAGGTGCTGTGCCTGATTGTGGATACGAAGCCATGTGGAATATGCTTTATTTGTAGGCTGTGACTCAATATTGTAATCTACCTTATGTGCATTTGGCACATCATCACTTGGGTCATTCACATTGTTAGCCCCCCTATCCTCATATGCTTCTCTCGGATTGTCAATTACTGTTGCAACACTTGAATTAACTGTTGTAGAACCTGTTGTACTACTAGTAGCTGCAGGACTTTTGTTCTCCATTACTACCATAGATGATGCATTAGCAAATGCACCTTCAATAGCGTTGCACAAGATATAAGTCTTTTCTTTGCAAACTGACACATAGGTATCT
>DYDG01000135.1 GCA_020717845.1 Marinifilum sp.
CCTCTGATTTATTCTCTGCGTCTTTGCGACTCTGCGGTTAGCTGAACTGTTACAGGGATTGAGTGTTCACCTGTTTGTGTCTTGTCCTTCTCCGATTTCTGACATTCCCTTATTCCTATAGCTTGAACGGGGACATGTGACTCCTTGCTTCTTCGAGCATCTCCATAAGCCGCACCAACGGCAGCCCAACCACATTATAAAAACATCCATTAATGCCTTTGACAAATTTAGCGCCTATGCCCTGGATACATACAGCTCCAGCCTTGCCAATAGGCTCACCTGTTGTCAGATAACTCTGTATCTCATCATTGCTCAAGGATTTCATTTGGACATCTGTGGATACAACATCAAGCAACGTCTTGTTTGGGGTCATTACAGCCAGACCGGTAAGGACATGATGGGTTGTCCCGCTTAATAGCCGTAGCATTTCTTCTGCCTCTTCTGTGTTATGAGGTTTGCCAAGTATCCTGTTCTGATAGGCAACAATGGTATCAGCACCAATAATAATATCAAAACCTGGGTTTCTTTTTGCCACACATTGTGCCTTGCTCAGGGCAATTTTCTTGACCATTTCCTCTGGCAGCAGGCAGTCAGACATGTTCTCGTCAACCAGGCTATGAACTACGGTGAATTCAAGCCCTATTTGTTCAAGCAACTTTTTTCGTTGTGGGGAGGCAGAGGCAAGGATAATGGACATAATTTTTTCCTTTAGGATGAAATAGGCTGAAGACTGTTAGTAGGGTAAGAAGAGGATCTGATGACCTAACAGCCTTCAGTCTTCAGCCTTCATTTATCAAACCTTCGCAGTATTTCATATCTTGTATTTCTCTGAGCAGGAATTTTACCTACTCCCTTGATAATCTCTATCATCTTAGAAACCGATGTTTGATAAGATACGCCTGTAGCACAGACCACCTTTTCTTCCATGAGTATCCCCCCAAGGTCATTTGCCCCAAAGGCAAGCCCAATCTGTGCCAATTTATGCCCCTCTGTCACCCAGCCAGTATGGATGTTGGGGATATTATCCAGCATGATGCGGGAGATAGCCAGTGTTTTGAGATAATCGATCCCGCCTGCTGGCTGAAGGGTTGAAAAATCTGTATTATCAGGCGAAAATGTCCAGGGGATAAATGCCTTAAACCCACCTGTCCTATCCTGTAAATCCCGAATTTCAAGCATATGCTCAATCCTTTCTGCCTTTGTCTCCATCATGCCAAAGGTCATGGTTGCGGTTGAATGCATGCCTATAGAATGAGCGGTCTCCATTACCTCCAGCCATTGAACAGTAGTAATCTTATGCGGGCTGACAATCTTTCTTACCCTGTCAACCAGTATCTCTGCTGCACCAGGGAGTGAGTCCAATCCAGCATTTTTCAACCTCAGCAAAACATTCTTTAAGGATAATCCGGATGTTTTTGACAGGCAATAAACCTCTGTCGGAGAGAGCGAATGCAGCCACACATCAAATCTTTTTTTAATCCCTTCCAGCAAATTGCAGTAATAATCGAGAGAAAGCCCGGGATGTATCCCACCCTGAAGCAATACCTGTGTCCCGCCTATCTCTATCAATTCCTCTACCTTGTGGAATATCTCTTCATTGGACAGCAGGTATGCCTCCCTTGAGGCTGGTTTTACGGAGAAGGCACAGAACCTGCACCCCAAAACACAAACATTGGTAAAGGTAATGTTGCGGTCAATAACAAAGGTAACGACATTCTCCGGGTGATATTTTTTCATCCTCTTATCGGCAACCTCACCCAAAGCAAGCAGGTCTTCATCAAAAAGGCTGATACCTTGCTCAAAATCCAATCTTTTACCAGAAAATGCCTTGTTTAGAATATCACTCACTATACATCCTCGCTTAGGGCAGAGACTTAAGACCTGTTGTAACTGTTCAAGTAGTCGGAAGTCGGAACACCCTCTCACATCCTATCCTTACCCAGCAACAGAAGCAGATCATTGCCATCTGTAAAGAATATACGTACTGTATCAGAGCCTGTAACCTTCACATCCTTTACATTCTTCTGTTCCTTCAAGAAATCAACCACCGTATCCATGGCTTTTTCCTTAGTCATACTATTCTTAATAGCCGCAGCATATTGGGTATTAGCCTCTGTGGCTATCTGTTCAATGGTCATGGTATTTAACTCCATCTGTTTTTTCTGGCAGCCCAGGATAATCAGGCATATTATAAGTATCAGCCCTATATATCGTTGTTGAATGGACATTGCTATTGACCTCCTTGTGTTACAAGAAAGAGGGAGCAGGTTTAAACCCGCCCCCTCTCGTGCAGCACTACTTCTTTATTGTTACACTGCCGCTATTGGGCAATCGATCATTACCGGCCATATCATACAACCATATCTTGATACTGCTAACAGCACCAAATGCTGTTCCCCATGGAATAGCAAGGCTATAATCATTGCCGCTTTTGCCTGGTGTACCAGTGTAAACCTTGTTTGTATACAGTCCAGGTGCAGTTTGCTTGTATACCTCAAAGTTATTCATATGGCATCTTACCAGAACCTCAGCTGCAGCTGTGCCGCCTGTATCTGCATAGAAGAAAAACTCATTAAAGTTTGGTACAGCATAGAAGGTGATCCTGGCAGACAGGCTTGTGCCAGAGACAAGCTTCAGGAGCTTGAAGTCACGGATATCTGTAACAGCTGGTTCATTTGCATCAGAGCACCACACAGCCAGTTTACAAAGCTCCTTGCCTGCTGGATATGAGGTTAGTACTGGCGGCTCACAACCAGTAGCATGGACTGCAGCCAGAGCCTCACCCACATTTTTACCATCCTTCATCTTCTGGAAAAATAGATCCGTACCATTATCACCGCAATTAAAGCTTACCGACTCATCCCATCCCAGCCAGACGCAGGCACCATGATTTGTCGTCCATGTAGGCATGCCTGGCAGAGCACCCGGGTCTGTCCCATGACAGCTTTCGAGAAAGAACATGCTGTTTGGAAATGCCTTGTTTGTCCAGTAGTTTGAGCTGAATTGCTGAGTGATAACATAACCAAACTGTGTCGTACCTGTTACATGGTTATAGGCACTGGCACGGATTGTCCCAACATAGCCACTATTTGCCGGCGGATAGCTGGCATACCACGGACGGACAAGGAATCCAAAATCTCCGCCAAGGTCACCACCATGTCCACGCATAACTACCACACCATACTCACCATTATCAATCAAGGCTGCATTAGCCAGACCAGCACCGTTATTTAACTGCATGGTCACAGAGTACCCCATAGAGGTAAGGTCAGACTTTATCTGTTGTGATATCTTGGGCGAAACAACATTGGCATCATCCTCAAGACAGTCAAAAACCAACGCCTTGTTTGAATTTGGTGTGCAGGGTAAAAGTGAGGCCATGGCACCAGGGACAAGTATTGCCCCACCTGGCTGGAGAGCCTCATACAATTGAGGGGAAGCTTTATCCAGTATTTGCTCAGGGGGGGATGATATACCCAGTTCTTCTCCACCAAAATTATCCTTTCCCAGAAACATCAACAGCTCATTCCCATCCTTAAATCTGACAAACAGGTTATTCCCTCTTAGCTGCATAACATCCTGGACATTCGGTTCCTTAAGGAGAAGTTCCTTTTGCTGAGCCAGGGCATCCGGGATTAACGCCCTTTGCACCATGACCATGCTATGAAAGTCAGTGTGCACCCTTGTAGCCAGTTCGGTTATCTTTTTTGCAAATATAGGCGGTTCAGGTTGAGGATTTAAAGCCCAGAGACTGCCAGAAGCAACTAAGCAAATAGAAATCGATAGACATGCAATGATAAAATATTTTTTCATTTTATCCTCCTTGAGTTTACTCTTATAATTAAACGAAGGCAAATATCCTTCGATTATAAAGATTAACTCTATTTCGACAGAAATCCAGCAAGATTTCATCTTGACCACTTGCTGGATTCTGACAAAGCAAGCTGTAGGATTGCGTTACATTATGTATTTGGGTTGTCATGTATGGTGCAACAGCATTCAGATCAAGCAGTTTTCTCTTGAAACAAAGCGTGTTGCAGACGATTCAGCAATTCTGCCTCATCTGCTATCTCACGAACATCAATATCCAGGTCATTGATTAAATCAAGGCAGGCACGAATAAGGCTGTTTTTGGTAATCCTTTCCTTCTTATTCCTTGACGATCGACTTTTCATTATCTTTCTTTCTATCAAAGAAAGCCAATCTAACTGATCCTGCCGGAGGAGGATAGAAAGTTTAACATCAAATGTCTTGAATTTAGGCTGATTGGATACCTTGACAAACTCTCGTATCTCAGCCTTATTGATAGCAGGTTTTGGCACAGATGCGGTAATATCAAATATAGAATCAATTCCTCTTCCCAGAACAGCCCTTTTAGCCATGATGAAGCACCTCTTTTGCTAAGTGATGATAGTCGTGGGCACCATGAGAATTTGGCGAATAAACCTCTATGGGAATACCAAAGGAGGGTGCCTCAGCAAGCCGAATATTCTTCCTGATCTTTGTCTTAAAAACCTTATCCCCAAAGTGTTCAATCATCTTGCCTATAATCGCATCGCTCAAGTTTGTCCGAACATCATACATGGTTGGAATAAGACCTGTCACCTCCAGGCTATGATTCAGCCTTCTCTTAACCACCTCAACACTTTTCAATAACTTTTTCATCCCCTCTAAGGCAAAATACTCTGTTTGAACAGGCACCATCACCTCAGTGGATGTGGTTAAGGCATTCAGGGTAAGCAAGCCAAGTGACGGCGGGCAATCAATAAAGATAAAATCATACTCGTTTTCTACGCCATCCATACTATCCTTCAACGCAGATTCACGGCCAATAACATTTACCAACTCTAATTCTGCACCAGAAAGCTCGATATTGGATGGAACAATATTAAGATTTTCTACAGGGGTTTTATGGATAACATCCCTGATCATTTTATCCTGATCCACAAGGACATCATACATGGAGGCTGTGAGGTCATAGATGCCGATTCCAAGGTGAATGCTTGCATTACCCTGCGGATCCATATCAAGCAACAAAACCCTTTGTCCCATCGAGGCTAAAGCAGCACTCAGGTTTACAGCAGTTGTAGTTTTTCCGCAGCCACCCTTTTGATTGGTTAAAGCAATAATTCGAGCAGACATCTTATTTTTTCACCCCTTATTCTTAGTAGAAGTTCTGAACTCCAGAGCTTTATTATAGCATTAAATTATAAAAATGTAAAGAAAAAAATTCTAATGTTTGTAATGCGTCAGTGATTGGTAGGAAGATGTGTAAGAAGAAGGAGAAAGAAAGAA
>DYDG01000136.1:0-4129 GCA_020717845.1 Marinifilum sp.
GACAGATGATGACTCACGGCTAACGGCATGGTTTACCGTTGTGGGCATGACCTCAACCATGTTGATAGGGGTGCTGCTAACCTCAACGGCTGATGGCTCACGACTGACGGACTGGTTCACGGCTGCAGGCATGGCAGAAACTATGTCAACAGGGGTGCTACCCCCAACGGCTGATGGCTCACTACTTACTGCTTGGTTTTTTACTGTTGCGGGCATGGACTCAACCATGTTGCCAGAGTTAACAGGAATGCTACTCTCGACGGTTGATGGCTCGTGGCTGACGAACTGGTTCACGGCTGCGGGCATGGAAGAAACAGTGTCGACGGCTGATGGCTCACGGTTGATGGACTGGTTTACCGTTGTAGGCATAGCAGAAACACTGTCAACAGCTGACGGCTGACGGCTGATGGACTGGTTTACCGTTACGGGCATGGCAGCAACCATGTTGCCAGGGGTGCTACCTCCGACGGCTGATGTCTCACGGCTGACAGCTGGATTCACCGTTGTCCACCGACCACTATTCACAGACCACTGAGACAAACTACCTGATGACTGTCTCTTTGCCATCTCATTCATAACTTGAATGAGAACACTCTTGAAGTATAAATTATTGGCAAGAGAGAGCCTCTCTGGCAGAGGGCGCCCCTCCGGCAGAGGCAACACCTCTGGCAAAGGCAGCCCCTCTAATAATCGTTTTTGGAGGGAGTCTCTCTGCCAAAGGGAGCCCCTCTGATTACGGTTTGACACAGCAGACAAGTCAAGCGATTTCCAGACATTTACTTTTGGCGAAAAGGGCAAAAAAACGCTTTCCATCATAAATTCTCCCAGCATTGACACAAATCTGCAAACATTCAACCGTCATCATCAATCAGAGCAGTCAAGAACAGTGGCATGTTGAACCAATCAGATTAAATTCACCTTTCTATTCGCTTAAACCCTGAACACTCTACAACATCTAATTTATGTTCTGTTCGCAATGCATCGATCATCAGATTCAACCCAATATTATCTGAAGGGATATGACCAGCAACTATAAGATTGACATGATTCTTCTCAGCTTCTTTTTGCAGGTCATCTGAAAAATGCATACCAATAATTGTGCCTACCCCTGCCCGAGAAAATGCTTCCATAGCCTTTTTTGAACCCTCGGTTCCGCCAGTCATCTCAACAATTATTTTCCCTGCCCGATTATCTGGAGAACCTGCAACAATCTTTGGTCCAGCTCCTTGTTGAAATCCTTGCTTATACTCAGGAATATCCTTTAAGAGTTTAATTGTATCCTTCAATGTCCGCGGTTTATCCTCATCTATCCTCTTTTGAAGAAAGTTAGTAACCATATTATCACAGGGTGTATGGAGGCACATAAATGGGATATCAAACAACCTTGCTGCATCTACAGCCCTTTGATGATTTATAGGAAGCACCCTTCTTTCAACCTCTGAAATCCTTTTCTTTAATATCCCTTCAGCCACATTAATAGGCACTCCCTGCTTGTTCAAGAAGTCAGCCTGCATATGCATCACATCGTAAAATCCAGCAAGGGCAGACCCCTCTGGATGATGAGCAATAATAAGATCAATTTTTTGTCCTCGAGAAATAAGCCGTTCTGTAAGCAAAACCTCGCCTATTTCCATATCAACCCCTATAATTGCACATTCTACAGGACTATCTGTTTCACCGTAGAGTATTCGTGTATCTCTATATGGATTAGTCAATCTTTCAATATCAAACTCACTTTTTTCTTCTTCCTTCATCTCGTCGTATTCCTGTCCTACCCGTTTCAACCCTTCTCGGACATCTTCTTCCCCTCTTGGGTCATTCTTTATTCCATTCTCAACCCCCAGTCTATACAATTCACCAACAGTCAACATAAACATCCTCCTTGCTTAACATATTCAGCTATCAGTTTGTTAACCACAACATAGCTTTATTTTTCACCTATCGTTTCTTTTTCAAGCCCAATATCAGCTGCACCTCTGTCTGGCTCAATCCAACAGCCTTAGAGATGTCTTCTACAGCGAATCCAGCAGAGATTAGCTCATTGATCACTTCTCTTTTCTCTTCTTTGGTAGCAGTTCTTGGAAGCGGGGTTAAGACAGGTTTTTCGTGTTTTTTTTCCTCTTTTTCCTTTTTCCCCTTTTTCTTCAAAGATACAGGGACTAATGTTTGAGATTTAGAAATCGGAGGTAGCACCTCTGGCAGAGAGAGCCTCTCTGTCGGAGGTAACACCTCTGGCGGAGAGAGCACCTCTGGCAAAGAGGCTCTCTCTGACCGTTGAACTCGTTGAGCCTTTGTTTCCGCAATTTTCTTCTTCGTACTCTTTACTTCTTGTTTCTTGTTCCTTCCTACCTCTTTCAATAGAACAAGCGTTTTTTTAGGAATCTCATGCTGCAAAACAGGTTCATCCTCAGTCAACATCACCCTGGACAATGGAAGGGCAGCTGGCAAAGAGATATCTACGGTTGACATAAACTTATCCTCTGTCAGAGGCATGTTTTCTTTATTCTCAGAGAATATCCTCTCTGTCAATTGAACTCGTTGAGCTTCTGTATCAACAGTCTCATGTTCTTTTATCCCTTTGTGTTTTGGTATTTCTCTTAAAGGCATATCTGTTTCCTGTATTCTTCTGGCAACTATTCCCATGTCAGATAGGGATGAGTTTATTCTTATTATTATTTTATCTGCCAGCTCAACAGCCTCTCGGACATCCCGTATCTTATCTTCAAGAATATTGATATTGGTATTAGAGACCTTATTAAACTCAGTGATAAGTTTCGAAGCATTATCCTTTAATGCCATCCTTTCGTCTGAAGACATTGCAACGTCTGACTGAGCACCTTTTCGTTGCAAAAATATCCATGTAAACAGACAACCAATTATTATGCCGCATACCAAATAAAGATAAACCATATATTTCCTCCTTTTTCGTAGACAGTACTTTCCTATCTATTAAAATAGTATATTGCAATACAGGCTATTTGTCAAGAAAATTTTGCTATTTATGCAGCTAAAATTTGCCACAAAAATGCATTTTTTTATAGAAAAAATATTATTTTTCGTGTATAACTCGACTTTGGCCATTTGGAAGTTTAACCATCGTAGAAAAGTCAAGACTCGGTGATTTTGGGTGAGGAATAGATGATATTAGATCAAAATAATGAGTTCACCTATTTCTAACTCATTGTCGTTAAAGCCTTATCGTTCAGGCAAATTACCTTTTGGTAAAATGGCCAAAGTCGAGTATAATTAATCTACCAAAAAAAATGATCCCCATTTTTTCAAGATATTAATTTGGTTTGGTGTCTCGTAGAGATCCAAAAAGGGAGGGATATGTGAAGAACTATAAGATTAAGGTAAATGTAGAGTTTGTAGAATGTGATGAAGAAATAGATGAAGCACCGAGAAAGAAGCAAGATGGCGATTTTGAATTTAACATATCAGAAGCAGCAGCAATTAGCATAGACAGCTGTGAACAAGCACAACTGTAGATTAATCTTAGTGCCTTAGTGTCTTGGTGACATAAATGGTTCCTCTACATCTGCAAGAAAACCGCTAAAGCTTTTTTTACAATTTGTCGATATAGGTAAAAACAACGAATAAATTATTACAGGTTGTTTAGACTGGAAGACTATTAGGTGCTGATTTTTGGGGTAAAAAACCCGACTAACATCCTTCAGCCTATCTATCTAAAACAAGGAGACATTTTATGAAGCTGCCGATAGAAATATTTAAGGAAGATGATGCCAGTTATATTGTCTCTTGTCCAAGGCTGGAAATCTATAGTTATGGCAAAACGGTTAATAAGGCAGTTCAGAGAATGAAAGAGATAGTAAAGTTTTACGTCGAATCAGCAGATCAATTGGGCGTAAGCTTAGAGGATGCGTGTGGTGTTTCAGATGAGTTGTGCCTTCAGGTTGAACCATGCAGCATCTTAGAGAAAAACCCTTTGCAAAAGTCCCGCTGTAAGAGAAACTAACCTGCTATACTCAACACTGGCATAATCTGTGATTTTTGCAACTCAGAGCATAGATGGGTTACGTTTCCCTCCATGTCGATTTTCAGATTAATTCCCCCACCTGTTGCAAAACAATTCAGAACTCCTGACATCACCCTGCTAACCTCCCGAGAA
>DYDG01000136.1:4213-5247 GCA_020717845.1 Marinifilum sp.
TGGATAGCTGCATTAAGAACACAACCAGTAGAGCTATGCTCTATTGCAACCGCTCATTTTTTCTGTGAACATGTCAGGAGTTCCGAAGCTGTCTGGAAGTCAAGGTCTTTTTTGGGTCTCTTGTGAGATTTTGGCACTACAAGGCAATTTTTCAATAGCTTGTTTTTAGGAAAGAAAGTCAATTAGTACTTACGATGTCCCTATGGCTTTGGTGCTATGCAACGCTCACGTTTAGGTTGTAGGGAGTAAGAATAACCACTCCTTGCTGCCGACTGTCTATTGCTTCTTGCTTCTTGCTTACTCCTTTTTCCCTTCATCCCTTCAGCCTATCTACCTTCAACCTTCCCCCCACCCAATTAACGGACATATTACGAATTTCTGCACTTTTTACTTGACTTTTGTGATTTAATTGTGTTATTATTGATAATATACAAAAACTGTATAATTTCTTGTTAGCGGCGAGGAAATAAACCGAGAAGGTGATTGTTAATGGCACAACTGACAATGGGAGGGGTTTATCATAATGGGATTGTCATTCCCCCAAGAAGATGTTCCATATAATTCCGATATGCGAGTTTTGATTACATTTACTAAAGAAATTCCAAATAGAGAGCTCTACGCTCACACTCCTGAAATCCAGGAAACATTAGCAAAGGCAGAGACAAACTATAAGACAGGTAAGTTCAAGGAATATACAGATGCAGATGCCTTACTCAAGGATTTGAATAATGTTAAGTGAACGAAGAATTGCCAAAATAGATAGGGCAAAGGGACAAGGAAACATAGGTTTAAATCTGATTTTGCTGATGTTTTGCTTATACTTATGAATTTAGGATTATCCTGTTTCCGGATAATATGTCAATTCGGATGATATACAGAAACTGTATAATCTCTTGTTAGCTTCTTGCGTAAGTGGTTACTCAGGCGTAAGATAGTACACGAGGCTTGAGGAAACACCCAGACACATTTAAGCAATAACTCGGGGCGTAATCAAGTACTCGATGCTTTTGCGGTGAACACCCAAACACACTTAA
>DYDG01000030.1:0-2952 GCA_020717845.1 Marinifilum sp.
CCTAATCCGGAACCCATCAACAAACCCCAGAATAATATCGTGGTCGCCAGGGTGACTGCATATTCTCTTAGCCAATTTCAGGTTTATAACACCATTCAAGTCAAGTAAAAAATCAAGTAAAAAAATCTTGCATTTTATGAAAATATATGCTAATATATTCTAACTATGAAATGGTTAAATGGATTTGTAAGGGATGAGATAAAAGGGTTGCAATCGTATGAGGTGCCAGATATTACTTGTCGGGTAAAGCTGGATGCTCATGAGAATCCGTATTCGTTGCCAGGATTTGTGCAGGAAAAGATAGAGCAGGCATGTTCATGGTTTGCATTTAATCGTTACCCTGACCCAAATGCCCATATCTTGCGGAAAAACTTAAGCATCAAGCTTTCTGTCTCACCAGATATGATTATGATGGGTAATGGCTCAGATGAGCTTATCCTGTATCTGCTTTTATGCTTTGGTCCTAAAAGGGTTATCTTCCCATTGCCTACCTTTGCCATGTATGATATTCTGGCAAGGGTTACCCTTTCTACGGCAATAGGTATTCCCTTAGATGATGGTTTTGAGATTGATGAGGAGAAGATTATTGATGAGGCTCAGAAAGAGCCGTCCATTATCTTTTTGAGTTATCCCAATAACCCTACTGGGAACTGTTTTAGCAGAAAAAGGATTGAAAGAATAATCAGCCAGACAGATGCTCTCGTAGTGCTGGATGAGGCTTATTATGAGTTTTCGCAAGAGACATTTTTACCACTTGTTTATGAATGTGAAAGGATCGTTGTCCTGCGGACATTTTCTAAGGCTTTTGGATTGGCAGGCTTGCGTGTGGGGTATATGATTGCTCAACCTCAGGTGATAAATGAGGTAAGAAAGGTCAAACTCCCTTATAATCTGAATGCCTTTTCTCAAGTAGCAGCATCCCTGTCTATAGAGAATGCTCCCCTATTCCTGCCAATTGTTCAGGGGATAATGGATGAACAAAAAAGAATAGCTGATGCACTTGGGACAATCTGCAACATCAAGGTATATCCATCAAAAGCAAACTTTATTCTCTTTAAGATTGCAGAGAATATCTGTGCTAAGGATGTTTTTAATTCATTGATAAATGAAGGGATATTGATCCGCTACCTGGGAGATGTGCCTGGCTTAAATAATTGCCTGCGGGTTACGATTGGAACACATGAGGAGAATAATGAATTTTTGCAGGCAATAGAAAAGATTATGGGGAAGGAAGAGGAAGGAAGAGGAAGGAAATAGTTAGCCATTAGTCGTTCAAGATTCCCCCTTAACAAAGGGGGTTAGGGGGTTGTTATAATCAACACTGGCATAAACTGGCATAAACAGTGTTGAGTAAAAAGATGAGCAGACAGGGTGAAATAAAACGAAAAACAAAAGAGACAGATATCCATCTATCAATAGACCTTGACGGGACAGGGAATTCGAGAATAGATACCGGGATTGGTTTCATGGATCACATGCTGGAATTATTCAGCTGTCATGGGTTCTTTGATCTTAAGGTTGAGGCTAAAGGGGATATCCATGTTGATTATCATCATACAGTAGAGGATATAGGGATATGCCTTGGACAGGCTGTGGCAAAGGCATTGGGGGGTGAGAAAGGTGAGAAAAAAGGAATCCGGCGATATGGGGACGTGTCTCTGCCTATGGATGAGGTATTGGCTTCTGTAGCATTGGATATAAGTGGCAGAGGGTTACTGGTCTTTAATGTTGATTTTCCATCCTTAACTACAGGGCTTGACTGTGATGTGGCTAAACGCTTTGATGTTGAGCTGATAAAAGAATTTTTCCGGGCATTCAGTCAGCATAGCAGCATAACCCTTCATATTAATCTTGCATATGGTGAGAATAGCCATCATATCATTGAGGCTATCTTCAAGGCATTTGCCAGAGCTCTCTGTCTGGCAGTTGAGGTTGATAAAAGAATAGAAGGGGTGCTGTCTACTAAAGGAGTAATTTGAGTTGTTCAAGCTTTCAGCTTGAGCATTGTAGCATAATCAGTAGTTACATTTATTTTTAACCTGGAGGGGTATTTCTATGTTAGTAATTCCAGCGATTGATTTGAAGCAAGGGGTTGTTGTCCGTTTGACTCAGGGAGAGAAAGATACAGCTGTTGTCTACTCTGAGGATCCAGCAGAGGTAGCAAAGCTCTGGGAATCAAAAGGAGCAGAGTTGATTCATGTCGTTGATCTTGATGGGGCAATGGCAGGTCATCATCAGAATCTGGAGTCAGTCAAAAAGATAGTCAATGCAGTAAAGATCCCTGTTCAATTCGGCGGCGGGATAAGAAGTCTCAAGACTATAGAAGAGGTGCTTGGCATAGGTGTGGCAAAGGTTATTATTGGAAGCAAAGCAGCTATTGATCCAAATCTGATTCGGGATGCAATATCTAAATTTAAGGAGAAGATAATTGTGGGGATAGATGCCAAGGGTGGAAAGGTAGCAGTATGGGGCTGGCAGCAGATGACAGAGTATACAGCACTTGACCTTGCCCAGGAAATGAAAAGAGGTGGGGTAACCAGAATCATCTACACAGATATAGCTAAGGATGGAATGTTAGAGGGACCAAACTTTGATGCTGTCCGTGATTTTACTCAGGCAATAAAGTTAGAGATTATTGCTGCTGGTGGAGTAACAACTATAGATGATATTAAGAAACTTATGGCTTTTGAAAAAATGGGATTAAAGGGTGTAATTGTTGGAAAGGCAATCTATACCGGCAAGATTGAGCTCTCTGAAGCAATAAAAATGGTCAAGGATGCTCAACACTCTGAACCTGTTCCTGAAACATTATCACATCAAGATAGATTTAGACGTCCATTTAAGCTGAAAAGTGAGGATGAGGGGGTAAAGTTTTATTGAAAACAAGGTAATAGTTCATCGCAGAGACGCAGAGGCACATAGAAATTAACAAAAATTAGAATCCAGAACATA
>DYDG01000030.1:2965-24713 GCA_020717845.1 Marinifilum sp.
AAAGAATCTGTAGTCTCTCATCTGTGCTCTGTCCTCTGATTTATTCTCTGCGTCTCTGTGTCTCTGCGGTTAGCTGAACTGTTACAAAATAAGCAGACTGTTTCCAGCCTAAATGACTTAAGTAATAGCTGACAAGTGCCTACTGTCGTGTCAACCTTAATCTGTCGCATGTAGTAGAAACGCGATTAATCGCGTCTCTACATTGGGAAAAGGCAGGGACAAGCCCTGCAGCTACATTAATAAACCATTCGACACTTGAGACTTGACGCGACACTACAACAACATCTGCTGTTCCATCAGCATGGCGTGAATCAGGTGTCAGCCCCAGAAGCAGAATCATAGTATTTGTGGTATAATCTGATATCTGATACCTGAGTAGTGAGCATCGCAAGATACGTCTTGACTATCTCTCCTGCCAATCACTAACCCATTACAGCATGCCCTATTTTTTTATTTGACTTATTTCACAACTTAGTGTATAATATAGTTATAAATTAATGGAAGGAGACTTATAGCCATGGAAGAGGTTATTTTAAAATGTATTGGTGCAGTATATTTGGGTGTTGAAAAAGAAGGCGATACATGGCTTGGCAGGCTGGCTGGAGAGCTTACTATTTGTGGAGAAGGGAATTTACGGCTTACCAGTAAAGGTATTTATTTTAATAGATGGCTGCCACCAAAAGAATTTTTTATCCCTTTGAATCATATTACCAAAGTGGAATTAGGGATAACACATCTGTTAAAACCCATCTTTCCTGGAAGGGTACTGAGAATATTCTATCATGAAAATAATGGAGAAAGGCTAATATTCGGGGTATGGATGGGGACTCGTGAGGGACAGAAATGGAAGGAAAAAACTGAAAGAATATTAGAAACAACAACTCCTGTTTTAGGTGGATAGGCTGGAGACTGAAGGCAATTGCTGCTGTTTATCATATTTATCTTTTTTATCTCTAAAAGCCTTCAGGCTTCAGCCTTGTTTTGCCTGATTGCTTACAGGCAAGGTTATTATGGACAAACTTCATCGTCTAAAGATTACCGATGTTCTGATTGAGGAAGGGCTTGTTACTGATGCCCAGATTAAAGAGGCTATTCAGAAAGAAAAGAATACATCGGTTAGTTTAGAGGAAATACTTGTTAAATCTAATATGGTAGATAAAAATACCATTATGACGATAAAAGCTGATTTAACCCACACCAAATATATAGACCTTGCTTCTTGTTCTGAATATGAAGAGAATGCTCGTCTGCTTTCAGAGGGTATCTGCCGAAGGTATCGTCTCGTATGTATAAACAAAATAGGCAATAAGCTCTCCTTAGTGATGTCCAATCCTCTGGATATTTTTTCCATAGATAATCTAAGGCTTGTCTCTGGCTATGATATAGCTCCATTGCTTGGTTATGCCCCTGATATTGATCTGGCATTAAATCAGATCTTTGGTTATCATGAGCTGCCAGAGGAGATTATTGAAGAGCCTGATGTTGAAGATAATAGCCTTCGAGATATTGCCAGTGCAATATCAAATTCAGAGATTCGGATAGAGAAAAAAAAGAAAGAAGAGGCACCGGTTATTATCGATACCCCGCTTATCAGGCTGGTAGATGGAATAATCGTTCAGGGTATCGAAAAAAAAGCCAGTGATATCCATATCGAGGCATTTGAAAATATTATGAAGGTGAGGTATCGTATTGATGGGATTATGCATGAGGTTATGAGATTTTCAAAGGCTTTGCAGCCATCTATTATTTCCAGAATTAAGATTATGGCTGGAATGAATATCACTGAAAAAAGACTTCCACAGGATGGACGAATCAATATAATTCTCAAAAGTAAGGCTATTGATATGCGTATTTCTATCCTGCCCACTATTGCTGGAGAAGGGGTGGTTATCCGTATCCTTGATAGATCAAGCATTACCTTAGGTCTTGATGAAATTGGCTTATCCTTAAGCATAGCAGAAGGTTTCAAGGCAGCTGTCTGTCAGTCAAACGGAATGGTTATGGTTACAGGTCCTACTGGCAGCGGAAAAACTACCACCTTGTATGCTGCCCTTAATACATTAAATGCTCCAACAAAAAAGATAATTACCATTGAAGATCCTGTAGAATATTACCTTGATGGGATTAATCAAGTACAGGTTCGTCCCAATATAGGGTTTACCTTTGCATCAGGCTTAAGGGCTTTTTTTAGACAGGATCCTGATATTATCATGGTTGGTGAAATTCGTGACTTTGAGACTGCTCAAACAGCTATTGAGGCTGCCTTAACCGGACACTTAGTTATGAGCACATTGCATACCAATGATGCTGTTGGCACGGTTACCAGGCTTATGGATATGGGCATAGAACCGTTTCTTATTGCCTCTACCCTGCGATGTGTTCTTGCTCAACGATTGATTAGAGCTAATTGTCCTCATTGTAAAGAGCCAACCAATCCGTCCAGCACCCTCTTGAAACTTATGGATAAGATGAATATAACGCTTCCAGACAATGTTCAGCTGTTTAAGGGGAGAGGATGCAAAACATGCCATAAAACCGGTTATAAAGGAAGAATCGGTATATTTGAACTTTTGACCATGTCTGTGGAACTTGAAGACAGGATTGTAGATAGATCCAGTGGAACCCAGTTAATGGAAGTAGCCAAAAAACATGGCTTAAAAACATTGCTTGAGGATGGGATAGAAAAGGTATTTAATGGATTGACTACTATTGAAGAGGTCTTCCGGGTAGCACAGGCATGATATAAAAGGATAGGGAAAACTAATAGCTAACTGCTAACAGCTGCTGGTGAGGTATGAATATCACTCGAACGATTAAAAAAATACTTGTGTTAAGAAATGATCGTCTGGGCGATCTTATCTTAAGCCTGCCAGCTATAGCTGCCCTTAAAGACAGCTATCCGCAAGCATATCTTGCGGTTTTGATCCAGGATTATACCCGCGACATCTTGTGGAATAATCCAGCCATAGATGAGATAATTATTGATCAAGGACAGAATATATTTGAGTTGGCACACCAGATAAGGAAAAAGAACTTTGATATGGCTGTAGTCCTGTATCCGAACTGGCGGAATGGATGGCTCTGCTGGTTGAGTAAGATTCCTTATCGAATAGGAACAGGGTATAAGCCGGTAGGGATATTATTTAACAAAAAGGTCTATATTCACCGAACAAAGGTAGTTCATCATGAGATAGATTATTGCCTGAAATTAGCAGAGGAAGCAGGGGCACGGCTAACTGACGGAAATGTTGCCTCAAAAAGGGATATAATTCTGCAGGCAAGGAATGAGGATAGGCTGTATGCTCAGTCATTGTTGAATAAATATGATCTGTTTCCTGCATCCCCTTTGATTGGCATTCACCCAGGCAGTGGTGGCTCGGCATTGAATTGGAGCAAAGAGAGCTATGCCAGGCTAATTGATGGCTTGAGCAAAAGGTATGAAACAAGTGTAGTGCTAAGCGGCAGTGCTCAGGAACATGACCTGATTGAACAAATAATCGCAAAGACACATACTAAACCAATTAATCTGGCCGGACAGACTAATCTGGGACAACTCATGGCCCTTTTTTCCTTTTACCACCTTTTTATTGGACCAAGTACTGGGCCAATGCACCTTGCAGCCGGGCTTGGTGTCCCAGTTATAGCCTTATTCCCTCCACTACTCTCTCAGTCTCCAGATAAGTGGGGACCTTCTGGCAAAGGGCATGTGATACTTAAACCAGAAGGGATAACATGTTACTTGCGAAGATGCAAAAAGGAAGGATGCGTTAAGTATAATTGTATGGACAGGATTACTACTGAAGAGGTGCTGGATAGGATAGCTGTTAGCTGCATAGGAAAAGAACCAGAAGAAACCGTTAGCGTTGGGAACTTGATTGTATAAGAGTGAAAGAGGCTTCCAGCCTGTTATGCTACGCTAACAGCTTTTTTCTCCCTTTCTCCCTTTCTCCCTTTCCCCTCTGCTTTGTTATCCACTTAATCCCTTTGACAATATCGCTCCAGAGCATGCGGCTATTCCTCAGGTATACCCTTCTTCTGGATATGAACTGGCGAACAATGCTTCCAAACCGGATATTATGCTGATAAAATTCACGCAGCAGCCTTTGACTTATCTGCTTGAATCTTTCAGGCTCAATACTCTCTGTCCGGCGATGAGGATCGATGAGGAAATAATCCCTTGGATGCCTGACCAAAAAGTCATCAATTCCCATCTCGTCATGATATATCCCTGCCTCAACCCCAAGCTCAAAGAGCCTGGTTGCAGGATATGGTGTGTATAAAAATATTCCTGCATGTGGCGGATTTATCTCCTTCATGAGTGCAATGGTTGCCTCCATATCTGCCTCTGTCTCTATGGGCATGCCCATCATAAAATACCCGCCCCAAAATATTCCGCTTTTATTCAGCATCCTGCTTGCCTGTCGTATCTGTTCAACAGAGATACCCTTCTGAATGATTTCCATTACCCTTTCGCTACCGCTTTCAATCCCTACCTTTATCAGATTACATCCAGCCTGTTTCATCAATTTGAGGAGCTTTTCATTGATCAAGTTTACACGGGTAGCACAGCTCCAGTTGATGTTTAACCTTTCACTTATGAGTCTTTCGCACAACTCTATGGTTCTTTCATGCCCCACGCCAAACGAGTTATCGTAAAATATGAACTGTGTTGTTCCAAACCTATCCCGAACAAATCGTATCTCTTCAATAACACTATCTATGTCTCTATGCCGCACCAACGACTGATTGGACAGCCTGCCATTCCAGACCAGGGCACAAAAGGCACATTTGAATGGGCACCCCCTGCCTGTTACCATCATCCCCATATCCTCGCTCGTATAGGCATTAATATTCATCAATGCCTCTCGTGCCGGCATAATATCAATGTCTGCAAGTGTAAACATGTCTGGATTATGGATAATCTTCCCATCCTGACGATATGACAGTCCTGGTATATGGCTAAGCTCAAGCCCATCTCTCAAGCTACGAATAAGCTCCAAGAATACTATCTCGCTTTCTCCCCTTATCAACATATCAACATGTGGACACTTGAATGGGTCATCTGGTTTCAAGCTGGGGTATTGGCCTTCAAGGACAACCAGGCAATCAGGATAATATTCCTTGATCAACTCGGCTGTTTTTATCACTGAGCCAAACATGGTTACCCCTGCAGCAATGCAAGCCACTGTCAGAGAAGCTGTTCCGTGAGACCTATATTTGCCCAGAACAGCCTTCATCTCTCCCCAGGCAGGATGGTTTCTATCGTTTAAGCCTTGCACATACAACCCAAGCCTTTGATATTCATCACTAAAGTCAATATCATCTCCTCGATGAAGGGCATCAGCATCAAATATGGCCACATCCTCAAATCCATGCAGCTTAAGGGTAGCGGCAATATAAGCCAATTCCAGAGGGTAATATCGATGAATAAAGCCTGTAAATCTTTTGAATGGTGGATTAATCAATAATATCTGCATACTTATCACTTTGTTATACAAATAAATGGTGGCATTCCAGGAAACCTGGGATGTCGATGCCATAAGGCAAATGTATAGCTTGTCTTTGGGTATTCTGGAGGATGATTGCCTACTATTATCCTGCTAAAGCATTTTTTTAGATTTTTTAGATATGCTAAGAATTTCTTGTAATTATCTATCTCACTGTCAAGGGTTATGATTGCATGTCCCCCTGGTTTGAGACAATAATTCAAAGCATTAACTATAGCCTTCTCTGAAATCTTGCCAGGCTCATAGCAATGCAATGATGCAACATCCATTATATCTGGCAAGATACCCTCTCGAGCATACAATCCACGAGCAATCTTCTCGATCTTACCAGTAACATTATGTATCCTTGCTGATTTCTCTAATGACAGCGAGTTTCGAGCCTTATCAGCTATCTCAACATAATCAGACCGCTTTTCGAAGTTCCAGATATTAAGCAGGCTATTTTTTTCTATCAAGGACAGGCTAAACTCACCCCTGCCAGAGGCAAGATCAATCCAGTTCTGAGCATTTTTGATAATATCAGCCGTGATACATCCCATTGTCTCTGTATCTACAACCTCAATCCCTAATCTATTAGCAACCTCATACCTTCCAATCTCAATCATATCACAACATCCATTGCGTGACCGTTCCCTACCTTCGCACTGTCATAGATTGCAGCATTTTCAACGCCTTAGGATTATTTGGTTCAATCTCCAGCACCTTCTGGAATTGCATAGCTGCCTCTTTATACATCCCTTTTTTCACATATACTGTGCCAAGGTTTTCTAAGGCTGAGATATCCTTTGGGTCAGCCTCTAATGCCTTTTTGCATCGTTCAACAACCTCATCAAACCTTCCCAGCTGCCAGCAGAGGTAACCAATCATGTTCTGAATCCGTGCTGCCTGATAGTTTGGGTCCATATCCTGTATCTCATATAAGACCTCTAATGCCTTTTCAGGCTTATTCTTGGTGATATAAATTCTTGCAACATTATCCATAGAGGCTATATGTCCAGGATTTATCCTGTATGCCTCCTTAAAGACGATAAGAGCCTCATCAAGGTTATTCTGTCTGGTATATATCACCCCAAGGTTATTATAGGTATCAGATGAAAATGGGTTTATCTGGGCTGCTTTTTTATAGTAATCAATAGCCTTCTGAACAAACGCATCGTTTTCTGTTTTAGATAAAAGATAATTGGCAATTCCAAGGGTAAAATAACCATTAGCATATCCAGGGGTTCTTCTTAATATCTCTTTTGCTCCCATGTCAGCCTTTTCTGCCCAGAGGATTCTTTCCTCATCTGTGGCTGCATTGCGTGCCTGTTCAATATATGCCCTGTTTAGCTCATCACGATACCTGACCTCATAAGGGAAGGAATTAATTGCCTTTTGATATTCCTCAACCGCTCTTTTATTATCCCTGCCAAGGAATACGGTGCCCATTTTATAATATCTGTCAGCCACATACATCTGCCAGGTAAGATACATCACACACATTAATCCACACAGGATTAATATGTAACCAACATACAGCACATTCTCATTCTTTGGTTTTTCCTCTTTTGCCTGCCTCTCTGACAATTGTTGTGGGATAATAGAGCATCCAGAAAGGAAGGCTATATTCAATGTCTTGTCAAGCATTGGATTGTTTGACAAACAGAGGGTAGTTGTGGATGGCTGTAAAAATATCCAACCGCTCCGGACAATAATAGCAGCGACTATGGCCAATGTGCAGGAAACAGGTGTAACACTAAAACTGACCTGATTCTGGATGATATAGCCGATGACACTGGCAGCAAGCCCAAGGATTATTGGCCTGCCGGCAATGGTGCTATGGCGGTAAAACTTCCATGTGAGCAGAAGGAAGCAAGCAATACCCCAGATATATATGAATGCTCCAATGCTGCCGCGGGCAACAGCATGGTCAAGAAAATCTTGATGTGTCCTATCCTCAAACTCTATTGGTCCCTTGCCATCCTTTGGGAATATCTTCTGCAAATACTTAGGGAATACCAATCCCATGGTATCTGGACCTGTGCCAAAAACAGGATAATCCTTGATGCTCTCAATGGCACTCTTCCAGATAAAGATTCTCCAGGGCATAACAATGTTTACCCCCTTGATAGGTGTTTGAGCTCGAATCGCTTTTTCTACAGATGAGAGCTTGCTGACATCCTCTTTAACAAATAATCCGGCAAACCTTCCGATAACAGAGCTTTCTTTGACCATAATATTATAATAAAAGAATAAAACAAACAATCCAATTCCAAGGGCAATGAGCTTTTTCTTATCCATTTTGAGTATCTTTTTGCCAATAAGACAGAAAAACATAAAGGTAGCGCCAAATAGCCCCAGATAACATCCACGAGTATTGCCAAGGGCAAACCCCCAGTAGGTAATCAGCAAAGCACAACAGGCTATAATGGTAAGTCCAATATTCCCAAGAAAAGGGCTTGGGGCTGGTTGTGCAGCAGCTATCACCTCTATCTTCTTTTTCTTTTTCGCCTTTTGGATGACAGGCTTAGGAGCGTGCTGCTTTACCTCATCCTTCTCCTTGCCAATATACAGATATAACCCAAAGCCAATCAGTAGGGACATCAGGGCATAGACTGTATAGAACACAGGATTGCCAAAAAAGGAGATGATTCTCCATGGGTTGAATGACTCCCATGACAGGGGATCCATGCCAAAATGCTGGACAAGGGCATATCCGCCGGAAATGGTGCCAACAATAAGGATAGATGTTAATATTCCCAGCACCTGACGCTTTGTCTTTATAAAATTCACGGTAAGATAGTAGATGACAATATAACAGGTAATGGCAAGCAACCCTTCATATCTTTTATAACAGCCAAACAGGCTCATTGCTGGATTAAGGGAGAATATGGTAGAAAGGATATTGCTTAGCAAAAACGCAAAGACAACAAAATCAAATGGTGTTCGCACTGACCTAAAGTCATTAAGGGTGACCATTTTCACCAGCCACAGGGCAAACAAAATCAGTGTAATAAAAAACATCATCCCCACCTTTGAAAGATCAAAGGTACTGTAGAGATGGATATCAAAAAAGAGTGGCACGGCAAAAGCCATGATAAAGATTCCAATAACAATAAGCCGATCACACCATTTAACAATTGATTTTGTGTTCATATATTCCCTTCCTTTTAATGTAAAATGTACTAACTAACAGCTTGTACTAATTCTATATCTTTTCTGAGCCAGTTATTTACTATTGTTTCAACTTTCATCTCTTTTCTGCCAGCAAGGTTGTATATAAAGTTAGCTATTTCTGGCTCCAGATAAACAGGGAAATTCAGCTCTGCATCAAGGTGATAAAACTTACCCCGTTCACCCTTGGAAAAATCATACTCTTTTTTCATAATTTTCACTCCTCATACTGCTTTCTCTCTTTCTTTGTTGCTTTTCGGGCTGAAATAATGCGAACCATACATGACGACGCATCAATTGCCTAAAAGGTATGCGACACAACAAGCAAAATTTCACGGGTATCTCTTCCGATGGTTATCCAACGCTCTTCTTCTTGACTGTGTTTCTCGTCAAATATAGAAATTGCATGTAAATCACGAAAAATCGTTCCAGCTCGCTGAAAGTTTACCTTATGTTTACGAATATTCTCGTTTGCCTTTACAGGATCCCACTCAAAATTATAACGCAATTGTTACCTCATTGCCAGAAATATTATGTTTGTGTCCTAACAAAACAAAACTACCCTCTCGGATGAAACTGAGCATGTTCTGTCTTTAACCGTTCATGGTTAAGATGAGTATAAACCTGTGTTGTAACAATATTTGCATGGCCAAGCATCTCTTGAACACTCCTTAAATCAGCAGAATTTTCTATTAAATGAGTAGCAAAAGAGTGTCTTATAATATGAGGTGAGACTGTCTTGACTATTCCAGCACATCTTGCCCGCCATTTTATTATCTTCCAGAACCCCTGCCTGGTGAGCGGTTCTCCATGCCAATTCAAAAAGAGTATGTCAGTTGACTGTTTCTTGCTCTTTTTGATCATATTGCCCCTTACATTTTCAATATATTGCTGGATGTAAGGTGTGGCAACCTTACCAATAGGCACGATCCTTTCTTTCCCACCCTTACCAAAGACCTTCGCAAATCCTATCTCCAGGTTAATATCCCCTACCTTGACTGCAATAATCTCTGAAACACGAACACCTGTAGCATAGAGAAATTCAAACATAGCCTTATCCCTTAAGCCCAATGGCTTATCAATATCAGGGGTATTAAGAAGTCTGTCTACCTCAGATATTGTCAGAAACTTAGGCAGTCTATCCTCTTGTTTTGGCAGATCTATATCTATTGTTGGATCTATTTTCAATATCCCTTCCTGGACCAAAAACCGGAAAAATGTTTTTAACGCAGCTATTTTTCGACTGATAGAGGTTGCTTTTAATCCCATGTCCCTCATGTAGACAATATATGATATTATTTGTCCCCGCATAACCTCATCCCATGAATTTACTTGCATTGTCTTGAGAAACTCAACATATTGAACGAGGTCATCCATATAAGCAGCCAGAGTATTTTCACTTAATCCCCTTTCTACCCCCAAATAATTAATAAAATCATCTATTTTTTCTTTCATCTTAGCTTCCCTCTGTAAAAATGCGGAATGCGGAACTGAGAATGCGGAATTAAAATTACAGCCTTTTCACGGCTTACCTCACATTCCGCATTCCTACTTCCGCATTCTCTCTTTGCCAATGGTTGAGCTTTCTCCATGTCCTGGATAGATGATTGTTTTATCATCCAGGACCATTAACTTTTTATTTATAGATTTCATAAGGGTTTTGTATGAGCCATCCGGAAAATCTGTTCGTCCTATTCCCATGCAAAACAAGGTATCACCAGTAAAAACACAATTGTCAATCTTCAGACAAATTCCACCCCTGGTATGTCCTGGGGTATGCAATATCTCAATAGTCATCCCTGAAACCTCAAGCATATCACCATCTTTCAAGACACGATCAGCTTGTGGTGTTGTCTTGTGATTACCCAAAAAAGAAGAAAGATTTGATATGGGGTCATGCAGCATTCTGGCATCGTTTTCATGGATAAGTATCTTTGCCTCGGTTTGTCTGGCAATAAATGAATTTGCTCCGATATGATCAATATGTCCATGGGTATTGATGATATAGACAGGATTCAATTCCTTTTGTCTTAAAAATTGCAATATCCTTTCCCCATCTTCTCCAGGGTCAATAATGACGCATTCTTTTGCATTTTCCTGAGCAATAATATAACAATTTACTCTTAGTTCCCCAACCACAAGTGTATAAATCTGCATACTTCCTCCAACTTCCTCCAGCATGATTAATTATACATGAATGCCTGCAAAAAGTCAACTGGAAAATTTAATGGTTAGTAATCGGTCAGTAATTGGGAGGGAAACAACAGGAGAGGGTGATCGGTGTTTAGGAACAGAGTGCGGAAATGGAAGGGTGAATCAGGCGGTAGGGGCGGGGTTTCCCCGCCCTGATTGGTCAAACCATAGAAACAGAAGGGCGAATCGGGCATGGAGAGCAGTGTGGGAATGAAGGAACGGAGCGAGGACAGGAAGGGGGAAAAATGGTACAAGGTGCAGAGGCAGCACCTTTGGCAGAGAGGCAGCACCTCTGGCAGATGTTGCCTCTGCACCCCACACCACTTTCTAATTTGCACACCACTCTTCTGCCCTTGCTCCACTCTCCAGTTCGCACACCACTCTTTCGTTCCTGCTTCACTTTTCCGTTAACTTGCCGTTTCGCCTCCCGTTCACTGACCCATTGCTGGATTTCAATTTTTTAGCTTGACTTAGAGTATCCTCACATGGTATAATGTAAAATCGACAAGAAAAAATGAAGAAATTTTATACGATATTCGCAAATAATACCAACAGCCTCGAAAAGCAAATTCCCATTACTCGATGTTCAAGTTTTTACTGGTGACCAAGCAAGGAGGCGAGAAGGCGAGGAAATGGGATTCGATGAAAAATGATTGTAACGACTCTTATTGTGTCCTACTTGATGCGTTCAATTCGTAATGGGGGAAGTAGAGACGCAAGATTTTGCGTCTCTAACAATTAAAATTGCAGGGGACAAGCAGGGTGGGCATTTTCTCGCCTTCTCGCCTTCTCGCCTTCTCGCCTTCTCGCCTTCTCACCGATCTGTTTGCCGTCCACACCTTTTTGGTGGACGGTAACTACCGTACCCCTAAGATTAAATGCCATGAGTTACTACTTGCAATACAAAAGCGGTTCAATAAGAAAAAACTTGAACATCGAGTATTACTTAATAAAAGAAGGATAAACTATGAAGACCTTGATGAAGATCGTGGTTATTTTGGTATTTGTCGTCAGTAATGCAAACTACGGCTTATCCAATGCAGAAAAGAGTAGCCCAAGCCTGGAGCAAGAATTACGCTGGCTCAGGGCAGAGACATTTGTCATCGCTGCCTCTAAATATGTACAAAAGATAAGTGAAGCACCAGCACCAGTAACAGTGATTACTGATGATGAGATTAATCGCTATGGCTATCGCACACTGAGTGAAGTCTTGCGAGGTGTAACTGGCTTTTATGTGACTAATGATCGAACATCCGAATGCTTAGGGGTAAGAGGATATTATATCCCTGGAGATTGGAATAGCAGGATACTTATCATGATTAATGGACTTACCATCAACGACAATGCTTATGGAAGTACCTCTATTGATCGTGTCCTGGGGTTGGATATCGATTCAATAAAGAGGATTGAGATCATCAAGGGCCCGGGTTCAGCCCTATATGGGACTTATGCCTTATTTTGTGTAATAAATATTATAACTAAGGATGGTGGAGATCTGGACGGCATAACGGCTTCTGGGCAATATGGGAGTTATCAATCAAAAGAAGGAAACCTTTCTTACGGGAAAAAGTTGGTTAATGGATTAGAAGTCCTTGTTTCAGGCTCAGGGATGGATACCAGAGGTCAGGATCTATACTTTCCAGAGTTTGATGCCCCTGAGACTAATAATGGTATCTTTGAGGATGGGGATAGAGAAGAAGCCTATAGTTTTTTGACAAATCTTTCTGGCAGTGATTTTACATGCCAGGCCAGGCTATACTCCCGAGCTAAAGGAATTCCTACTGGTTCTTACGAGACGGTCTTTAATGATAACCGTTCAAAGGATGTGGATAAAGGCGGCTCTGCCGAGTTGAAATATACCCCCAGGTTGGACGAGACAAAAGACCTTTTAGCCAGAATTTATTATCAGTACTATGGCTTTGATGGTGATTATATTCTTGATCATGATGGTGATAAAGAAAACTGTGCCGATTGGGTAAGAAATGATTGGATCGGTTCAGAGGTGCAGCTCAATTGGAAGACTTCGGGAAAGAATCGGTTTGTTATAGGTGGAGAATATCAGAATAATTACAGGATACATCAAAAGACTTATGATAAAGGACTTCGGGGACCAGATTATTACCATGAATATCTGAATGATAAACGTAAGTTGGAGATTTGGTGCCTCTATCTGCAAGACATATATAAAATGAGGGAAAATCTATCTTTCATTTTGGGTACAAGGTATGACTATTACTCTACCTTTGGTAAAACCATCAATCCCCGAGTTGGTGTTGTTTACAATCCTTTGCCAGAGAGTACCATTAAGTTGCTCTATGGGAGTGCCTTCCGTGCCCCTTCCTTTTTTGAGATGTATTATCATGATGGATATTACAGCATGAAGCCCAACCCAGAACTTACTCCTGAAGAGCTCGAAACCTATGAGGTTGTCTTTGAGCAACAGATGGGAGAAAATATAGAGGGATGCCTTTCCCTTTATCGGACAGATCTCTCTGATATAATTTCTCAGGTAAAGAGCGAAGAATTAAGTCAAAATACAGGCGAACCTTTATTACAGTATGTAAATGACGACGAGGCAAAAAGTAATGGGATTGAGTTGAGTTTGAATGGTCGATGGCAAGGGATAGAAGGGAGATTTGGGTATAACCTGCAAAAATCTAAAGACAGGGATACAGGTGAAGAGTTGGTCAACTCCCCTCGAAATTCGGGCAATCTTGGTGTCAGTATCCCTTTGCTTCAGAAAAAAATCTATATAACAACCGAGGTTCAGTATATTGGGAAGAGGTTAACGCTAAGAGAGGAAGAGGAATGGCTTAATCCATATTTGCGTACCAATCTTATTCTTTTTGGCAGCAATATTTTTTCGAATATGGACATCACAGTCAAGATCAACAATCTTTTTAACGAATCTTATGCTGACCCTTGCAGCACAGAACATAGACAGACTAAAATTCCGCAAGACAAGAGAAATTTTCTCTTAAAAACAGGATACAGGTTTTGAGGTAATCGGTCAGTGAACGGGAGGGAAGCCTACGAATCATGGATTGCGAATCTGAAATCGCACCCCCTCTCTCTAACCCTCTCCCACAAGGCTGACTTTTACCCACACTTGACACCGTATTCGTTCACATGGGGCAAACCCGTGCGTCAGCATGGTTCCCTTTCCTCCTCAAACTCTGTATTGGTAGCTTGGTGTAAAACCGTATTTACCAGAGTAGATCCTTTGAGGAAAAAACTGGAAAGGACCTCTTATCTCTTGCAGATATTTTATCAATTATTGGCAATTATGTCAAGAATTTATCTGACAATATTAATGACTCTGTTGATTTAGTCAATTTTCGCGAGACCATCATACCACATATTGTGCTTCATGCAAACTAAACAACCACATGCTGTATGCCTAAGATGCTGAAAGGTAGTAAATCAACAGAGTCATTAATTGATCCCCAAAACGCCTTGAAATTGCTCCATTTTTTGGGAAAGGGGAAATTGTATCCAATAACGTTATAGGAGAATTAAAAAAGTTATTGACTTTTATATGGTAGTCTGACGCATTACTAATTTTTTTTGCAAAAAGTCTTGACTTTTTGCAAAAGCTATGCTATACTAAGCTAAATCATAAAGGGAGGGGAACCTTTAAGGCAGGATGTTTTTGTGGATAATAGCAGGCTTTCCTCTTTAAATAAATTTGTTAAATAAATGGACACTATTTCCTGATAAGGATGGTGTCCATTTTTTGTTTTCACGTAATAGTTCACCGCAGAGACGCAAAGAAATTAACAAAAATTAGAATCCAGAACATAGAAAGGCAAAAAAAAATCTGTAGTCTCTCATCTGTGCTCTGTCCTCTGATTTATTCTCTGCGTCTTTGCGTCTCTGCGGTTAGCTGAACTGTTACGAATTTTCAAAAAAGGTTACGCAGGGAACGGTTGAGGCCGTTTCATACAAAAATACGGAGGTATTATTCATGAAATTTAGACAGCTTTTGCTTTTATCAATTTTTCTGCCAGCCATATCCTGGGCTGCAATAGGTACAGAAGGCACAAAAAATACTGTTTCTCAGGCAGATTGGACAGATAAGTTTATCATTGCCATTGCTGAGATAGGCAAGGGGCCGGATAGTCTCGAATCAGATGCTGGCAAGGAGATAACTCGACTCACTGTTCGAGAGTTGAATGAAAAATTCAGTAAATTTAATAAGACAAGGATAGAGACTATCATCGTCGAAAGGGTTAAAAATAATGATGAGGCAATTGCCATGGGCAAAAAGTATGGAGCATCTTTGATTGTCTGTGGATGGATACCTGTTGCCACTCAGGATGCCTTTATTCCTAACTTTAAGGTTGTCAATGAGATAAAGGGGATGGAGATGATTAATCAGAAGGAATTCTCATCCAGATTGCGCGGGGTTGACAGCTTTGCCTTGAGTGATATTATTTGTGAAAGGGCCTCTATGCTCGTCTCATTTCTGATAGGACTTAAGCATTATTCAAATAAGGAGTATAAGGAGGCTTTGCTTGAGTTGAACGCTGTCAGGTCTATCAGAGGAATCTCCTCTGACAACGGCGTTTTTTTTGACTCTAAGGGGATAGCCCTTTACCTTGGGAATATTCATCTTTACCAAAAGGAGTATGAACTTGCTGCCAAGGAATACGATAAGGCAATCATGATGGATCAAGGCTATGGCAAGGCATGGTATAATAAGGCTATTGCCTTGACTAAACTGGAACAGTATCAGAATGCCCTTATCTGTTATAATGAAACTATCAGACTGCTTGGTGAAGAATGTCTTGATGCCTGGTATCAAAAGGCAATGGTGTTATCCCTGCTTGGAAGGTTTCAGGAAGCACTTGTTGTTTACGAACAGCTTGCAAGGCTTGAGCCTGACAATGTGGATGCCTTGTATAAAAAGGGGCTGCTCTTGTGCGAACTTGGAAAAACAGAAAAGGCAATGGATTGCATGGATGAGGTTATCAGGCTAAATCCTGCTCCTCAACTTGCAGCAAATGTCTATTATACCAAAGGGATTCTCCTTGAGGAACAAAAAAGATATGAGGAGAGTATCGTCTGTTATGATGCCTGCCTGAAACTTCAGCCGCAGCATAGCTCATGCTGGCAGCATAAGGCAGTAGCTCTGGAAAAATTGGACAAGAAGGACAAAAAGGCTGAGACCATACTATGTTATGATAAGATCATTAGCCTTGAGCCAAATAATGTTGATGCCTTGTATGCTAAATCTGTTCTGTTGTCTGAAACCAAAAACTATGCCTCTGCCAATAAATGCCTTGATAGTGTCCTTTCTGTCTCACCAAAACACTCACAAGCATGGAAACAAAAGGGGCTTGTCTTGAGCAAGCTTGGGAAACATGAGGAGGCTATTGGCTGTTTTGAGCAAACATCTTTAACCGTTGATGTCTTATCCTATAAGAGTGTGTCCCTAATTGAACTTAACCGAATTGACGAAGCTATTGCCTGTCTGGATAAGATACTTGCCCAACAGCCTGCCAATACTGATGCCTTATTTTCTAAGGCTTTACTGCTGCAAAAGATGGGCAGAAAACAGGAGGCTGCTGGACATTTGCAGAATGTGGTATCGATACTGCCATCCCATACTCAGGGCTGGTATCGTCTTGGGCTTTTATCAATCGAGTCTGGAGAGCTGCAAAAGGGTGCAGAGTGTTTTCAAAAGGTTACCAGTCTGGATCCTGAATATACCCTTGCCTGGTATCGCGGAGGGCTTGCCTTAAATGAGCTTGGTGAAAGTAAAGAGGCTTGCCAATATCTTGAACGTGCGGTCAAGCTTGACTCATCTCTATCAGATGCCTGGTATTTAAGAGGCAGCATTCTTGCCAAAACAGGTGAATATGAGGAGGCAATCCCCTGTTACAATCAGGCAATATCCCTTGTTCCAACACATGTTATTGCCTGGCATAAAAAGGCGGGTGCATTAAATAGCCTCAAGAGATTTAAGGAGGCAATCACCTGCTATGAAGAGGCACTGAAGCTTGATTCAAAAAATGCGGTTGTCTGGGCTGAAAAAGCAGATGCCCTGATTGGTCTTAAGGATATTGTCAATGCTATAAAATGTTATGACTATGCTCTGAGCATAAACCCTAAGGATGATACCCTATGGTGTAAAAAGGGCAATGCATTAGCTGTTAAGGATGATAAAAATGCCATTGAGTGTTATGACAATGCTGTCAGGATAAATTCAGCCTATGCAGAGGCATGGTATGGTAAGGGGCTGGCATCCGGCAGGCTGAAACAATATGAGGATAGCCTCGCAGCCTATACAAAGGTGATTGAATTAACCCCTGCTAATCCTGCTGCCTGGAAGCAAAAGGGGGGTATTCTTATCGGACTTAAAAGATATGATGAGGCATTGGTCTGTCTTAATAAAATACTGGAGATACAGCCGGATGATATGGAAACCCTGTCCAGAAAGGTAGACAGTCTCAAGCAATTGAACCAGCTTGAGACTGCTCTCGAATGTCTCAAGATGTTGCCCAGAGATGAAAGTAATCTCCAGAGAATGGCTGATATTCTGACCATTCTCAATAAATATTCTGAGGCAGTTGAATGTTATTCCCAGGTAATAGAGAGCAACAAGAACAACCTGTCTGCCTGGTATAAAAAAGGGCTGTGCCTGCAAAGCCTGAATCGTCCACAGGATGCCCTTGTTTGCTATGAAAGAATAATAGAATCGTCTTCTTCACAGTCAATCTATATCGATGCCCTCAGTCAGAAGGCAGCTATCCTTGCTACGCTGGGCAATATGAGTGACGCAGTAAAATGTTACAATAATATCCTGGAGAAAAATCCTGATTGCAAAGATATTGTCTACAAAAAGGGATTGCTCCTGTCTAAACTGAAGCTCTACCCAGAGGCTCTCAAATGTTTTGATAATATCCCTGATGAAGGAGAGAAGAATGTCGAACTATTGATTGAAAAGGCTGAGGTGCTTTCCAATCTTGGGCGGCATAAGGATGCCCTCCTCTGCCTGAATAGGGCAACAATCGCCTTTCCTGATAATGGCATTGCCTGGTGGAGACAGGGGGAGGTGTTGAATAAACTTGAGCAGAATGAGGAGGCAATCAAGGGCTATGATAGAGCCATGGCAATCCTGCCGCAAGAGGCACAATTGCCATGTGATAAGGCACAGGTTCTGGTTAGATTAAAGAGGTATGAAGAGGCAGTTGTCTGCTATGATCAGGCCATTAAATTAGATCCCAAAAATCAGGATGCCTTGTATAATAAAGGCAATATTTTTTATCGACTGAGCAGGTTTGATGAGGCAGTTGCCTGTTATAATGAGGTTGTCAACCTTGATAAAGGACATATTAAATCATGGTACAACAAGGGTGTTATCCTGTCTGGTATTGGTGAACATACACAGGCAATCGAATGTTATGCTCGTGTGATCGAATTAAACCCATTGTATGTTAATGCCTGGTATAATCAGGGGTTATCCTTTGTAGAGCTTAAGGAATCTGAAAAGGCAGTGGAATGCCTTGATAGGGTAATTAATCTGGATGGAAGCTATTATAAGGCATGGCTCAAAAAGGGTAAACTGCTGGAGGGGATGAAAAGAGATCAGGCAGCAATCCTTTGTTATGAAGAGGTCCTCAAGCTGAATGGGACAGATACAGATGCCTTGCTTGGTAAGGCAAGGCTATTGGTCATTATAAATAAACAGCAGGAGGCAGTTGATTGTTATAATCTTGTGCTCAAGTCAAATGGGCAAAATATTGAGGCATTGTTGGGCAGGGCGAAAGCATTGAACCTTCTGACTAAATACACTGCTGCCCTTGAATCATGTAATGAGTTGATAGCAATTAATCCTGATTGTGCAGATGTATGGATTTGTAATGGTGATGCCTTAAGCGGCATGAAAAGGTATCAAGAGGCTATAGCTGCTTATGAAAAAGCTGGAACGTTTTCTATTGCATTGACTGGCAAGGGGTTGTGCTTGCACAAGCTTTGCCGGTATGAGGAAGCAATATCGTCATATGATCAAGCTATAGCCATAAATAAAGCCAGTGCCAGTCTATGGCATTATAAAGCAACTGCCCTCTCTGAGGCAAAGAAACATTTGGAGGCAATCAATTGTTGTGATGAAGCAATCAAGATAGAGCCAGCAAACCCTGCCTACTGGTATAGCAAGGCATCCTCTTTATCCTTCCTTGAAAGGTATGAAGAGGCTGCTGCCTGCTATACTGATGTCCTGAAATTAGATGCCAAACACGGACTTGCCTGGTATGAGGAGGGGTTATGCCTCATCAGGCTTAATCAGAACCTTGAGGCAATCAATTGTTATGATAAGGCACTGGAAATATACCCCAATGATGCATCGATCTTATATAGCAAAGGGCTTGCCCTGAGTAAGTCTGAAAGGCAGGAAGAGGCATTAATGTGTTACAGCAAAACAATCCAGCTGGACACAAAGCATAGTAAGGCATGGTATAATAAAGGGAATATCCTCTATGCCAATAAGAAGTATCAAGAGGCAATAGATTGTTACCAGCAGACAATAACCCTTGATCCATTGAATACCCTTGCCTGGTATAACCAGGGGATAGCCTTATCAGCCATGAATAGATTTGAGGATGCAGTCAAATGTTACGATGATGTCCTAAAGAGAAAGCCTGATGAGACCGGGGTATGGATGAGCAAGGCATCAGCTTTGAGCAAGCTCAATAAACATGAGGATGCTGCCAGATGTTACTCTGAGGTGAGCCGAATGTGTCCTGATAATATGGACGCTGTTTTCAAGATGGGTGTTGAATTGGCTGAAGTAGGTAGTCATAAAGAGGCAATTACATGCTATGAAATCGTCCTGAAAAACTATGCCAGCAGCGATATTTCTATAAATAAATGTGCTGCCTCTATAGCAGAGGTCTGGCATTATCACGCTGTATCCCTTATCAGCCTTGGACGACACGAGGATGCTGTAAAAAGCTATGCTAATGTCCTTGGCTTTAGTCCAAAGGATGAAAAGGCATTGTCTGGCAAGGGGGCTGCCTTGATGTGGCTTGGAAGGTATGAGGAGGCAATTGTTTGCTACACCGATGCCCTGTCTCTGAATCTATCAGACAATGGGAATGCCTGGTATCAGAAGGGGCTGGCATATACCTATCTTAAAAAATACAATGATGCGATTGCCTGCTATAATCAGGCTACTACTATCAACCCTTTATTGGTTGATGCCTGGTATCAGACTGGAGATGCATTATATTCTGTCGAACGATTTGAACCAGGGCTGCCATGCTTTGATATGGTCATTAAACTAAACCCATCCCATGCAAAGGCATGGCATAAAAAGGGTGCCATATTGTATGAGTTTGGAAAGATTAAGGAGGCAGCAGATTGCTTTGATGAGGCAACAAAAAATGATCCAACCTATGCCCAGTCATGGTATAATAAGGGTATGGCTATGGAAAAGCTGGGTGAATTGAAGAATGCTATCAGTAATTATGAAAAGGCAATCGAATTAAAATTAGAGAATATAGAGGTCTGGTATAATAAGGGAAAGAGTCTGGAAAAACTTGATAGGTTTGATGAGGCAATTGTTTGTTATGATAAGGTTACGACTATAAAGCCAGGACATCTTAATGCCTGGTATAGAAAGTCCATGCTTCTGATGAAGGCAGGTAAGTTTAATGGGGCACTGCTTTCTATTGAAGAGGCACTAAAGATAAGCCCCATGTATGATGATGCTCTGTATTGCAAGGGGAATATTTTGTACCAGCTTGGACGGTATGATCATGCCTTGAGCTGCTATGAAAGCATTCTTTCCAAAAACCCTTATCATGTTCATGCCCTGTATGGTAAGGGCGTAAACCTGAGCAGACTGGGAAGGATTGTGGAGGCAGGCACATGTTACGAACAGATAGTCAAGCTGAATCCTGAATATACAGATGCCTGGTATAATTGGGGCAATCTATTGTATAAGGCAGGAAAATATGATCAAGCAAACACCTGCTTTGATGAGGTTATTAAATTAGATAAAAATTATGCAGAGGCATGGTATAATAAGGGAAATATCCTTTACCAGCTTGGACGGCCCCAAGAGGCATTAACCTATTATGATGAGGCAATTAACCTGAATGCAAACGATGCCAATGCCTGGTATAATAAAGGGAATATCCTTTATCAGCTTGAAAGGCATCAGGAGGCAATGAATTGTTTTGACAGCACTATCCAAATAAATCCTATGGATGCTAAGGCATGGTATAACAAGGGGATGATATTTACCAAACTGGAAAGGTATAAGGAGGCACTCCCATGCTTTGATGTATCCCTTAAAATAGACCCAACAGATGCCAATGCCTGGTATAATAAGGGGATAACATTGGGAAATATAAACAGGATTGATGATGCTATTTCTTGCTTAGAAAAAGCCATTAACATCTACCCTGAATTTGCCCCTGCATGGAGGGCAAAGGGGACATACCTTCTTGCAACTGGCAAGGAACATCAGCTGGTTGAGGAGTGTTTTGATAAGGCAGCACAGATAGAGGAACAGGGGAAAAAGATGTGATTCTTGAGTGCAACAGGTATCTTGCAACCTTATAACTGGTGAGGACTTAGAAATGGCAAAACATACATGACTCTGTTGATTTAGTCAATTTTTGCGAGACCACATTTTGGTCCCTGAGCCAAGTCGAAGGGCGACAAGCTCAACGACCACATTCGGTCCCTGAGCACTGTCGAAGGGCAATGACCATCATACCACATATTGTGCTTCATGTCCACCAAATAACCACATACTGTATGCCTAATGTCGTATCAACTCTCAATTGTCGTATAGTTAGAAGCAGGGGAGGGCTTCTTGCCCCTGCCCTGTGTAAATGCACAATTCAGAACTCCTGACATTTTGCGAAAAAAAATAGGCG
>DYDG01000137.1 GCA_020717845.1 Marinifilum sp.
TGAGGGTATTGAGGAGTCGGCCAGTTTTTAGCTCCCAGACCTTAACCGTCTTATCCACAGAGCCAGAAGCGATGAGCCCAGCCTCGCAACTTATGGCTACCGAATTAACAGAATTTTCATGGCCTGAGAGGACCCTCGGGTGCAGGTCTTTTAATTGATAAGAGGCAGAAGGACCGGAATTTTCCGGTATGATGATTGGCTTTAAGTCTTTGAGCCGGTCATTAGAGCAGGAAATCTCTTTGAGATTGCATTTAGCAAAGCCTGTATGAGTTAGAAGGGCTGAATTGAGGTTAGCACCCGTAAGGTCTGTCAGGGTGAAGGTAGCGAATCTGAGGTCGGCTGATTCAAAGTCTGCCTGGCTCAGCCCTGAGTTCAGGAAGGAGGCACAGGTAAGGTCTGAGGTTTGAAAGGAGGGCTTCTCTGCCTTCACCTTTTCCCAGGTTGAACCAGAGCAGTCTGCCCGATCAACAGTTGTAGAATGGGCGGTAACATTGAGAAACCTTGCCTCCTTCATCTTTGCCCCACAGAAGTTTGAGTGAGACAGGTCGCAATCAATGAATTGCCCACCCTCTAATTTTGCCTCATCGAATAATGAATTCCTGAGGTTCATAGATTTGAAGATAAATCTGGAAAGCAATGCCCCGGATAAACAGAATCTTTGTGGTAAGGGATAGGAGTCAGGGGATAACTCCTTCCATTTCAAGAGAAGGAGCAGGGCGTTTTCACTGATTTGCGGAAAGTATGAGTCTTCGAGGGTCTTCTCAATCGTTCTTTTACTTTTCTGCAGGTCATATTCCCCTGGTGACTGATGGGTCTTGAGAAGCCCTAAGACAAATTCGGCTGTCTCATCGGAGATTTTGGGGATATTGAGTGGCTCGGAGTTGGCAGAGGAAAGGAAGCGGGCAATGCGTCTGGCAATAAAGAACTCCTGGAAAGAACGGTGCTGGAAGCGAAAAAACCCTTTACCCCTCTCATCCTCTGCCTCACTCCAGGCAAGAAAGGTGGCTGTCCTCATATCGGTTTTGAATTGCTCCAGGCTGTCAAGGCCTATCCCTGGAAATTCAGGCAGGATATTTTTTTGCACCCATCTATCAATATTATCTATGTGCTCGCTCTGTGCCTGCTTTATCCAGAGATTGGAGGCCATACTCTCCATACATTCTGCCTTCATATTGCCCGGGATTTTGTGCCTGAGATTGTCCCGCTTGATCCATTCCTTAACGGTCAATTCATACAAAGAGGCTGAGGTTATCTCTTTTCCTTCTTCCTTTAGCTTAATAATCTCCTGGATATGCTCGCTAATCAAAGAGAGAAGGAAAGGCCTTTGGGCCAGGTCAGGGATGTTGTAGATACCCTTTAGGGTGTCCCATAACTCCTCTGCCCTGTTTCCAAAGTAAATCTTCAAATAACCAAGGATTTGCTCCTGGTCAAAGGGGTTCAAGAAGGCGATCTGAAAATCTTCTCGCCGGAAACCGGCCCTTCTGGTCTCGGTCAACTGAGAATCGACATCCTCAATATCTCGAAAATAATGAGTTCGGCAGGCAAGGATTACCTTTCCGGCAAATCGTGGTGTATCATTTAGGAGAGATTCTCTTTCCGGTCTTAGCCCTCTTAATTTTACAGTTGTCCCTCCCTCTTCTAATGTAACACTCCTTCTTATCTGCTGCCAGAAATGTAGTGCCCGATCCGGGGTAAAGCCGACTGTCTTTTCATCAATACTGTCTATAATCAACAATATCTCGCCTGAATGAACCAGTTTCACAACCTCGCTTCCTTTAATCTCGAGTATTCCCTGGCTCTTTAAGGTATCTTCGATAATCTCTTCCAGACAAGGCATTGACTTTTCTTTGGGTAAATCAAGAAATTTCAGGTCAAGATAGAGCGGCAACGGAAGTTTTTCGCCTTTTTCAATCCTTTCTAATAGATGCCGGGTGAACATTCTGCCCAAAAAGGTCTTACCCATCCCCAAATCACCCAGGAGGGCAAAGAAGGGAGACTGTTTAGTTTCTGTCAGCCACTTTCCTAAGAAGTTAATCGCATCTTTGTCACCAGAATCTGTTTTTATGGTTGGGGGAATGTATTTGTCCGGTAGATGCTGTTTTGTTAGTAAATCCAAGCCCATAGTTTTATCCATTTCTTGCATAAGTTTTTTTTTATCCTGACTAATTCCAGAGTGTGGCTGAGAAGGGATTAGCGGTTGTTCAGGGACTTTACAGACAAGGTAAGCCCCCTTGATACCTGATTCTTCTGGAGGCTGAAGGAATTTGGTAAATGTCTGGTTACATCGGACCGCATATCCCTGGATATAAAGCTCACCATATTCTCTTTGCCAGTTATTTTTTAAGAAATCTATCCACTCCTCATGCTCAATGCCTTCGCTAACAAAGGGTTTGTCCTTCTGGCGATATTTTGCCAGCTCATCAATGGTAGCTGAGGGAGGGGCTGATGAGCGAGATGAAAGCAACTTTTGCGAGGTCTTCATAGAGATTTTAACCAATTCTACATATTCTCTCAAGTCCCGACGAACCTTATTTGACATTTCCGCACTATCATCTAAGGCAACCTTAACCCTATAGGTCTGGCACAGATCAATAACCCGGCTGATATTATCCTCATTGAGGTCTTCATTTATTTCAAACAGAGGATGGTTCTGTTTGTCCAGATACGTATTGAAGATTTTCGGAAGGTGATTGGAGGAGAGCAACTCATTATCGAGGTTTATGGTGAAGAGAATGGAGTCTGCACCTTCTATGCCTGCCCTTATCCACCATGCTCTCAGGTCATGGGAAACACATAGAGAGAGGATAAAAAAGGCAACCCTGGGCAATTCTTCCGGGATATTCAAGGCTTTGCATTTTTCGAGGGTCTTAAAAAAACTCTCCCCATTTCCACTAATACCCAGCATCTCAAAACCCATGGTAACAACTTGAGGTTCCCTGGGAAATATTCTGGTGAGGGGTTCTAATTTAATAGAGAGCTGGCTAATGAATTCTTTTGCTTCTTGAGTCAGGTTTTCCCAAGCATCAGGGAAGTTTTCCGCAAAGAACTTTTTGATTTCATCAGGGTAGATGATAGGTTTTGGAAGAAGGGAGAGGGAGGGGATCTGGTATTTATCCGGCTGATAATCTCTATTTCCTTCCAGGTCCTTGGACAAGTTTTTATCTAATTGTTCAAGGAGTTTATCCTTAGGAGAGACCTCGCCTTTGAGGATCAATATTCTTTGATTCGGTTCGGCTTTTGGGTTATCAACCTCCAATTCCAGAGAGATATCCGCATCATGGGCAGCCTTTTTCAGTCTATTCCGATATTTGCGAAAATCATCAAGGGTTTTATCCAATTCCTGGTCAGGGAAAAGGAGTTGGGCGGTATGAATAAGAGGGAGTTCAGTTTTATTAGAGAAGGAATCACGGAGGGATTTAAGCCTGCGATTATCCTCTTTCCCCAGGACAAACTCGTCAAGGAGCCTGGCGATTCGAATATTTAATTCTGGCTGAGATAGTTTTTCTGACATAGTAGCACCTCCTAAGAGAGATTAGATGAGTGGGGTAGGGATCTTTGCAGGGCATATACAGGCGGAAGGTTGTATACTCCTGATATCCGGGATGCCTATCCCACTGGGTTACAATTATAATATAACATAAAAAATTTGATTTGTCAAGTATTTTTTTTGATTTTTTGACGCAACAAGGATTTATCAAAAAGGTAAAATAGGACAGCGACGAATGGCACTGACTTAAGGAAAAATTAAATAAAAGACCTCCAAGTGTCGATTAAGAAAGTTATATTTATCGCCGGCATAAAATGTGATTGTTGAGCAGGGTTATCATAGATGGGTTTCACCCATCCTACTTGTTGATAGCGTGCTTTCTGATGTAGGATGGGTGGAGTGAAACGTAACCCATCTATGCTCTGAGTTGCAAAAATCACAGATTATGCCAGTGTTGAGTATAGCAGCTACTTATCGACAAAAGGAGGTCTAAATTAAAAACCAACAAAAGCAATATCGACAAAAGAAGGAAAAAAAGGAAAAAACTTAAGGAAGAAAGGGAAAGGTTGGAATCAACACAGTTAAATGGGTTGTGCAGGAATTATTACAGAATGGAGGGCTATGAATGAAACCGTTTCTTAAGTCATTGCCATTCGTCGCTGTTCCTATTTCCCGTCCCTATTTCCACAAGAAAACTCATGGCAGCCGTATCATTTGGGTTGGCGACTGCATAAGAGATATTGCCTCAAAGCATGGCATCCCTTTTGTCAGTGGCTGTCCACCGAAGGCTGTTGATGTATTGAGGAAGATATAAACATTGCTATGATTTTTGATGATCTACTGGATTGGTTTGCTGTCGTTTCTTCTCACCAAATGGCAATAAATGGATTCGACTTTTCCTGATATCAACTGTAACTAAAGCACCTTGTTCAATCTGATTTTTCACTTCCCATAATGTTTGCAATACAATCTTACCAACACTTTTGGGACGAACATCTTCAAACCTCAATTGAATAACACTGGGAGCTGTGGTTTGGGTAACAAATAATAATGTTCCGTAATCTAAATCATGAGTAAACACAACAAATCCATTTTCACGAGCCCATTGCATGACTTCGGTATCCGGTGCAGATGGCGAACCAATTTGACTCCAGTGTTTTGTTTCATATCCTTCAGCTTCAAATAAAGGAATCCATGAAGGGGAAAGATTCATGTCTACTAATATTTTCATGCAGTTTGTAACAGTAGATCATATTCTTCTGATCGCCATGATGCGTAGGACAAGGCAGCTTGTATGTCTTCCTTTTCAAGATAAGGGTATAATCCTATAATTTCTTGGAAAGATGCTCCTGAAGCAACCAATCCTGTAATCATTCCTACTGTAATCCTCATTCCTCTAATACATGGTTTTCCACCCATAATAGCAGGCTCAATTGTGACTCGGTTTATTTCTAGAAAGTTCATATTTGCCCCTTAATTGTTTTTTATGTATACAAGAATTATAGCATCATTTGAGAGGAATTGTCAAGAAAAATATAATTGGACAAATATTCAATATGAGGAGTGTCGATTTTCTACAAAAGGTTGAGTTTATAAAAAATGCTTGCATTTATAAATCCTTAACAATAGTTCTTACAAGATACTGAGATTTTGTCTTCTCTATGTTCTATGTGTCCTATACCGCTCACTTAAATTGAGCCGGGTATGCTCAGATAAATTGAG
>DYDG01000031.1 GCA_020717845.1 Marinifilum sp.
TGTAAATCTTGAGTTAATAAATGGTTATATAAACTGTCCCCCTTACTTTTCCCTTCTCTGCTGGTTTTCATCTTCTTACGTTTGACCGTTTTCTTACACATATTTACTACCTTACGACTGAGTGTTTTTCCAACCTCGAGTGTTATCTTACGCCCGAGTAATATCTTACGCAAGGGGCTAACATTTGGCATAACCGACGAGTGGTAGCTTGTCCGTGTTGATGACATGGTTATGTGTTTTATTTATTCTCATTCAGGAGCTATGCTCCTATCACTACCACTATCTCTGGTTCAAATTACTACGCCGCCAATAAGTCTCTTCCTGAATTGACTATATCCAATGTAAGATTAAAGTTATTTTTAATCATATTTGGATGATATTGTTAACTCCAAACCATTCAGTTGCATTAATTATCACTTGCTGGTTTGGATTGTGATAAAAAACAGCGAGATTGTCTTTGACTCGGGTACAGCATACATAAAATATATTTTGCGTTCTTCTTAGAACGCTTTCTGTACCTGAATTTAAAAACAGGTTTTCAAAATTGTAGTTATTCCAACCTCCGTTATCTAAAATGACAAGGACATTATTGAACTCCGTTCCTTTTGTTTTGTGTTGTGTGGAAAACGGGGTTTTACCTTCCAGATAGTCATACAACTTTTGGAACTCGCTGAATCGAACTTTCTTTACCCTGTTATATAGGTATTCATTCTTTGCCCTAAAATCCTCCAGCTTATCATCTATAAGGCAAATGCCTTTTTCTTGCGCATCATTGATTACTTCTTCAATCGTTTGGTCTCCTACATTGATAAGGCTCTCAATATTGTTTTTTAATGTCCGTTTGTCTGCAATCCGGGTGATTTTGTCTTTATAGTCTGTAGCTCTCAAAAATTCATTGTACCGTCCGGTTTTATATAGGACGATATTATTTTGAATTTCAAAGAGATGCTTTATCAAGTTATCTCGCTTTGAACCTTTTTTGTTTTCATCTTCTTCGTCTTGTTTTTTATCGTCAATTAAAGCGTCCTTGGTTAGGTATATCTTTCTGACTTCTGAGAAGGGCTTATCTTTTAATTGGCCATATAGTTCAGCGGTTGTAGGATCTTGAAGCAGTATATCTTTCTTGAGTTGCTTGTGGCTGTCCTTTAATTGAAATTTATCAACAACAGCGTCAAAACTGTCATTTTCGGCTATCTCAATTTCAGGTTTATTATTTTTCTTGTTGTCCTTAATCTTGCGTAAAATAGCATTCTTTAATCCAACCACCGGATCACTATCATAAATATCCATCAGTGCCCTGAAACCGGCTTTGTCAGCGATCAGGTTATGGGTTAAATTCAGCTCTTTCGTTTCCTTAGCATTTTCAAAGTTCCAGCCGTGGTTTTTGGTTAAGTATTGCTTCACTGCTGAAATATCATCGTTTGGCGAATGAATGAACAGGATGTTTCCCACTTTTACCTGACCATCTGCCATGTTCGGTGCATTTTCATCACCGGAAGGCTCCTGCACTATTCCATCTATTCTTAACCTGTTCGCCAAGTCAATTACTTTCCGGGGGTTTCTTCTGTTTTGAGCTTTCTTGACCTCACTGACCGTATCTACCGCATCTCCCTTGTATTCATCCAGATTCCCAATTCCATCATCATAGATGGATTGCATAGCATCTCCGAAAAAGCCAATAAGGTTTTGCTTCCTACTTTTCTTAAAGTGATTCAGAAAAATATCTACGACTGCCTTGTTTGTATCCTGGTACTCGTCAATGAAAATGAAAAGGTATCTGTCTTTAACAATGGTGCTGAGCTTTGGATACTTTTTAAACAGATAATTCGCTACGATCGATAACTCGTCATGGGAAATGATGCCTTCTTTGAGTTTTAAATACTCTTTGTACTGAATCCCTTTTTCGAGATCGTCAAAATAATCAGCCGGTATGAGGTTGTCTTCATTAATAGAGATTTTGGTCTCTTTATCATTCGCTAATGCAATGATGGCCGATTTTAGCTCCTTCTGAAAGTGTTTGATGTTGTCCCATAAAAAATCGTGAATAGTGGACACATTCAAATTTGTATGGTTCACACGTTCTTCAATTTCTTTAACAGCTGCATTGGTATATGTCATGCAGGCTACTTTGGCAGTCGGATTTTCGGCAATTACCTGTCTGATAACCTGAACCAAAGAATAAGTTTTGCCACTTCCTGCACCTCCGCTCAACAAAAAGTTACGCTTGTTATCAATGCACTGGAAAATTTTCTGTACCTCTGGTTCTAATTTCAATCTTTCTTCAACCATAGCAAACCTTCTTTGATATAGTAGGGAACTTGCCAGTTACTCAATTCTTCATTACTGTGATAAATGATATCCAATGCAAAGTGGGTTTTTTTATTAATGCATTTATTGGCTAATTCATAAGCTCCAAATCCATTGTTAAAATGCTTTCTGTTTTGAAGCCCTCTAAAGCTGTCTTTGTTATCATTAACATAATCCATGTTTATGTGAATAAATGCATCCTCAAAACTCCTTGCGGTGTATCCGCTTTCTTCTGTCTGATACACGACACAGAGTCTTCCATCAGCCTGATTTGTCCATGTGCCATCTACTTTATTGAATAATTTATTCGAAAGAGTGAAGCTTTTCAGGTCATCCAGAGAAGGGTTATTGAAGAAATATTTGATTGCCCCATTGGAACAATCAACTCCTACCGCTACTTCACATTTTTTCCCGTCACCACCAACGGCATCAAGGTCTGTAATGATCAGCCCTTTAATCCCTAAAAAGTCAATAAATCTTTCAAAAATTTGGGAATATGCTCCAACCTCAACGACGGAAATGTTTTGAGAAAGCAATGGCAGGTGTTCATCCTGTTCACCTGAAGCCACAAATTTCTTTTCTTCTTCAATGTCTATTTTTCTCATTAACGTTGGAACAAGTATTCGTTCTGTATCTCCTTCAATCAGGATGGCTTTGTCAGCAAAGAATATTTCTGCCCGACTGATTGTCAGATACTGTTTTAGGAATTGGTATTGTGTTGTTTCGGCAGCATATTCATTCTTCAGGTCTTTCAGGTTTTTTGTTATTGCACCGTTTCCTTCATCCCTTTTTAGGTATTTGATGTCATCAAAATCACTGTCTGCTACGATACAAGCCGAATGAGTGCTTATGATGTATTGTAACTCCTTGCACTCTCCATCTTCCCGCTTAATGCCTTCACCAAGCAGTTTTTTTATATTTTTAATGAAAACATATTGCATCTGAGGGTGAGTATGTGCTTCCGGCTCTTCTATAAATAGTAGGTTTATATCCGCTGGTTTTTTGTCCTTCTCCCGCTTAAACTCATGTACAAGAATTTCTATTTCAAAAATCATGCTGATAAGGTTCATGTAACCCAACCCATTGTAGTGTTCAGGCAAATGATTATCCGCATCATGTTTGTAAACAACCGTGGTATTCCCTTCGAGTAATTCCCGATGTTGGAGGGTAGAAATTATTTCAATCTCCGATTCATTAATTTTTACACCGCCAAAATCTCTTACCTTCTTAACTATGCTATCAAAAAGGGTCTTGTAGATTCCGCTTAAATGAGTGTCTGTTTCGCTCAGCTTGTCTTTGAAATCTTCAACGGCTTTGTTCTGTTCATCACTTGTCTCAGTACGCCTGTAAATTCTTGATGTTTGACCAGAAAGGGTTTTATCAACTTCTTTATTCGAAACATCCCTTTTGGCGCTGATGTATTTGAAATTGATTATATCGGTAATTTTAATCTTCTCGGTATCCAAATCAATAGATTGACCGTCACTTGCCTGCTTGCTATCCGGATCGTAACTTAATGAACGCTTATTTATCCTGAAGTAATCCGCCTGGTGCAATCGCAAGAAATCATATGCGTTTCTAATGGCATAATCCGGATTGTCTTGCTTTTTCTTTTTTTCTTTCGCATCAAATTCCCTATACTCTTTTTTAACCCTGGAATACCCCGTAAAATCGATAGTATATTCAAAACCGAGGACGATAACATTGTTGTCAGGATCTAAGTCCATCATTACTCGACTGACATTGGACAGATTGTCTGTTTCAGTGTAGTCGATAAAAAGCCGGAGTCTTATACCTAATCGTTTATAGTTTTCTTCCGAAATGTCTTCTTCTGCTTCAATTATGGCTTTAAGTTCTTTTTTGAAATCAATATTGAAATCGTCAAAAGAGAATTTGTTTTTTTCGGACTGGCCTAAAAACTTTTCAAGAACTGACAGAATGGAGGTTTTACCGGTATTGTTTTTCCCGATTACTAAGGAAAGCTCCTTTTCCAAATCCATAGAAAAGTTTTTCAACAAACGATAATTCTCTATTTTAACTTTGAATACTTTCACAGAAATCTCCATAAATATATTCAGTTCATATTCGATTACAAATTAACGATTGAGTTCAGCGGTGGTGTTTGCGCCATCCGCTGGAACGATTTGTTAGAGCATTTCTTTTCCATTTTCCCAAAGTTCATATTCACTGATGTCTATATTTGCATCCCAGGCAACTGCATAACCACCTGGTTCCACATGGACATTCTTGAAGTAAGCAAAGTTTTTCAAAGGAGCAAACATCTCACGATTTAATAAAGGGGTAACATCATATCTCTTTTTTTTATCATTAGCAAATTTAATGATAAGTGTATATGCGTCAGAGATCTGTACATCTTGAATTCTTGGAATATTCATGGTTATCACTCCAGAGGAGGCAGTTTTCTAAACTCCTGTGTTTCCCAGATGTTTTTTAACTCATCTTTATATATTGTTACCCATTCCTTGACCAATTTCTTTGCTCGATTTGGCAAATCACCTTCTATCATTTCCAGTGTTTCGATATTGAATAAAGCGATATATTCTCCATATACGGCATGAAAATGTGGTGGTGGAGATCTCCAAAGAATAATTTGATTATGATTCCGTAGAATCTTGTTATTTCTGGCATTTTATCCTCCTATAGTGATAGGAATTTGCTTTTCAGGGTAATTGATCTTAAGTGAAGCTATCGCACAATATTCCCTCACCTTCTTATTGATTTTATATTATACTATGTGAGGATATTTAAGTCAAGCTAAAAAATTGGGCTCTATAACATTTTGAGTGGGTAAACATGTTATAGAGCCTTTTATTTATTCTCCAAAGTTGCAATAAGTATTTCCACCCTTTTCTTGAACTTCAGAAAGACCGTTGATATTCGTTCGATACCTGGGAGCATTCGATTCCATTCCAATTGGAATCCATAACCATGATGAACAACATGACGAAACTTTCTAAATGGAGCTAAATCAGCAAACATCTCATGGTCAATCATAAGAGGCAAACCTTTCCGTGGTGGTTCGGAAACACCTTTGACAAGTTCTGTATGCCAATTATCTCCAACAGGTATGGAAATATTATAATATCGATAAAAACGCTTCAGGATATTTTCTATCCCATTATACCATTGGGCAAGAAAGGCAGCCGCAGCAGTTCTTTCTCTGGCAGTAGGTTCACGATCACCAGTATCCTCTTTTAAGGAGAGTAACTCATTGATCGTTTCATCCATCAGTTCCAATTCGATACTAACCTCTTCTTTCAGGTCGTCAATGTTCATATAATACCCTTCCTTTTTTGGTAATATACCGGGTGAAACGAGTTGTTGGCTTTAGAGGAACTATGTCAACAGGAATTCCAGTCTCTTCTTCTATCTGTGCACCTAATTCAAAAATTTTCCAGCCATCAACACCATCACAAGCAATGTCCAGATCACAGGCAGTTTCGGGAGACTCTACAGCACTGCCAAAAAGAATCAGTTTTTTTGCCCCAAACTTATGGGCGATACTCACACAACAATCAATATGCGAACTATCTATACTCATAATTTGTTCCTCCTCATATATAGGCTAATCCCGGCTAAAAACTTTACCTCATCCTGATAAAAAAATTTCATAGAACACAGATAACACGGATTTAACGGATTTTCACTGATTTTTTTATCCGTGTTAATCCGTTTCATCCGTCCAATCCGTGTTCTATCTTTTTAAACATGAAATTCCATGTCGCAATCACCTTATATTATACTCTTGAACCAAAATCAAAAAGAATTTTAGCGATTTTTTGTCTTCGTTTATCATCAGAGATATCGTAAGAAACGATAGAAAACATAGTGGTTCATAACATTTGAATTTGTGAATAACGATTGTAGTATTAAAAGGGCAGGGACAAGCCCTGCAGCTACAATATGGCTGTAACCTTTGTGGTTGCGATTGTAGCTGCAACCCTTGTGGTTGCGACTATTAAGCCTGCAAATTCAAATGTTATGAACCACTAACTTGACTTGCATTTTTCCCAGCCATGTATCCTGTAGAGAATGCGGACTGCAGATTAAATCCGCCGGTATCTGCATCAACATCCATTATTTCACCAGCAAAATACAATCCAGAAATGATACGAGACTCCATGGTTTTGGGGTTAATATCCTTTAAGGAGATGCCGCCTTGGGTAACCATTGCCTGCTCTACAGGCAATGCCCCGATTATCTCTAACTGCAATCCCTTGAATAAGGCAGATAGTCTATAGCGTTCTTCCTTACTAATCTGGTTTGCCTGTTTATCTTGCAAGATACCAGAAATCTCCATAAACACATCTACCATTCTTTGCGGCAGGAAGAATTTGAGTATGCTGCGAATACTTTTTTTAGGATTATCGCTAAACTCCCTTAAAAATCGTGCATCTAATTGTTCATGAGACATGCCGGGTTTCAGGTCTATGCTCATTGATACTGTTTCGCCCTTTTCGTCCTTTTCGTCCTTTTCGTCCACATCCAGCCAATCAACAATCTGACCGCTTAAGGATAAGATCAATGGCCCTGAGACACCAAAATCTGTGAACAATAATTCTCCAACCTCTGAGGTTATCTGATGTTTCCCACACTTGAAGACAAGCTGGATATTCTTCAGGGTTAACCCTTCTAACAGCTTTGGATAGTGTCCCTTTATCCTTAAGGGAACAAGCCCTGGCCTAAGGGGAATGATACCATGTCCAAACCGCTGTGCTATCTTTAATCCATCCCCAGTTGACCCTGTCCAGCCATAGGAAATCCCGCCTGTAGCAAGGATTAGCCTGTTACATGAAATTTCAACTAACCCTGCTGCACTCCCTTCTCCCTGCCCTTCCTTAAGCAGCACACCCTTCACACCCTTTACACCCTTTATCTGATTATTCTCAACAAGAATATCCTTGACCTGTGCATTATAGATAATTCTGACCTTGTTTGCAGCCAGCTCTTTTTTCAATACCTCAAGAACGCTGACAGCCATATCTGTTACAGGAAAAACACGCAATTGCCTTTCTATCTTAAGTGTCAGTCCCCTACCCTCAAAAAACTCCATCAAATCAGTATTGGAAAATGTGTTCAGAGCAGCCCTCAAAAACCTGCCATTCTTGTGGAATTTATCAAGAAGGGTTTCAATATCACAGGCATTGGTAAGATTACATCGGCATTTACCTGTCAGAAGAAGCTTTTTGCCCAATGCAGAATTCTTCTCTATCAGAATCACGTCTGCCAGAGGGTGTCCCTCTGCCGGAGGAGCTTCCTCTGCCGGAGGAGCTCCCTCATGACAGAGTTGAGCTGCTCGAATAGCTGCCATCATCCCAGCCGGCCCACCACCAATTACAACTATTGTGTTTCTAACCATTTCAATAATCCTTAAAAGAAATACTCACAAGCAAGAATACCTGTGTTCCCTTAAGTTTATTATAAAATCAATCCATTGTCAAGAGATTTCGTATGATCCCATGCCAAAACTTCCTTGACATGTGATAAAATCCATGTTACAATAATTATTATGAAAAACACGGAAGAACTGTTTGAGATTGTTGATGAGCAGGGAAATATCATTGGTCAGGCATTGCGTGCGGAATGTCATCGTAACCCTTGCCTCCTCCATCGAGTCTCTCATGTCCTGGTTTTTAATTCACAGGGCAGCCTCTACCTTCAGAAACGATCTATGAACAAGGATATCCAGCCTGGGAAATGGGATACATCTGTTGGTGGACACCTTAATCCAGGTGAAACGCCTGAGGATGCAGCTCTTCGTGAGATGGCTGAGGAATTGGGGATACAAAACGCAGCACTTACCCATTTGCATGATTATATCTGGAAAAGCAGCTGTGAGTCTGAAATGGTAAGAACATTTATGACTGTCTATGATGGCAAAATTACCTATTCCTTAGACGAGATTGAAACAGGAAGATTCTGGACTCATGATGAAATTAAACACAACCTCAATAAGGGTGTCTTTACCCCAAACTTTGAGGTAGAATATGAGAAGTTAGATAGCAAGCTAACGGCTCCAAAGGATGTAGCAATGATCCGTGCAATTATATTCGATATGGATGGATTAATGGTAGATACAGAATCCTTGTATTCTATTGCCCTGCAAAGGATTGCCCAAAAAAGAGGCAAAGACTTTACCATGACATTAAAAAAAGCAATGATAGGCAGACAAGGGACATCAAGCATGGATATTTTCAAGAAGCAGCTTGACCTCCATGAAACAGCAGCAGAGCTTTTGGCTGAACGAGAGTCTATCTATGGGGAGCTGCTGAATGAGGCTGAATTAGTCCCACTGCCTGGTCTGATTGAACTGCTTTTGCTGGCTGATACCATGTCCATGCCAGTGGCTATTGCTTCCTCTTCCTTGGAATGCTGGATTGGAATTGTTCTGAATAAACTGGGGATAGCCAATAGATTTAAGGCAATAGTCTCAGGGTATGAGGTAGAACATAGCAAGCCATACCCTGATATTTATCTGCTTGCAGCAGAAAGATTGGGAATGCCACCACAATATTGTCTGGCTCTGGAGGATACCCCTATAGGCATAGAGGCAGCAAAAAGAGCAGGCATGATCGGGGTGGCTGTCCCAAACGAGCACTCAAAAGGTCTTGACTTTTCTATGGCTGATATGGTTATAACCAGCCTAAATGATGTGAAAAATGAGGTGTTTGAAAAATATGCGAAGATGTAAAATTTTATTGATAACAGCATGGATAGTATTTAGCAGCATCAGTTGGTGCATGGCAGGAACAGATGAGGCAGATGAGACAAATGAGACAGGCAGCAAGACCACTCATCAGGCTGGTGCATGGCCAGCTGGCGTAGCTGTAGGGGATGTTAATGGAGACAGGCTGAACGATATTGTCTGCGCAAATTATAATGATAACACCATCAGTGTGTTTATTCAGAATAACGGAAGGTTATTAGAGCAGGCAACATATTCTACCTTCCTGAATCCACTTGGGGTTGGGATTGGAGATATTGATCTGGACGGCAGGAATGAGGTTTCTGTAGTATGTGCTGGTGCAGATATAATGAACATATTTGGTCAACCAACCATAATCAATGGCAGCATCTCTATCAAGTATGGCACCATCACCCTTGACGGCACAATAAGCCTTTCAGGAATAAAAACGTTTGCTGGAGAGATAAAGGTTGATGGAAAACAAAACGGAAGCATCTGGATTGCATCTGATAACCTCTGCCTGTTTCAGATTAACTACGGGACATCTACCTTGCTTGGTTCTGGCACACTTAGCGGGCATATCGCAAGATCAGATCCATTTACATTAATCGGTGAGGTTAAGGCAAGCGATGGAACAGCTACCTATACAGGTAAAATAACCTTGAATGGAATGACCGGCGGATATCTCATAAATGTAGCCAATTATGCCACAAAAAGGGCACCCTATGGCTTAAGCATAGGGGATATCAATGGAGACACAAGGGATGATATTGTTGTGGCAAACCTTGGAGCAGAAAGTATCAGTATCTTTGCCTGGCTGGAAAACATCCCCAGGTCATATCAGTATCTTTACCATAGCTGGACATTTGCTAAGGAAATGACCCTGACCATGGAGGGAGACAAAATATTTGTCCATATGGTCTATCCATCAGGTAAGATGCCGTTTGGGATAGATATTGGGGATGTAAACATAGATGGGCTCAAGGATGTGGTTTGTGTTAATTATCAATCAGGCGATATGAATGTATTTCTTCAGGAGAATAGCGTCCTGAAACCATCCGCTACCCTGACCATAGGACCAAATCCAACCAGTGTCCGATGCGGTGACATCAACAATGATGGGTTTTCAGAGATAGTTGCCTCCAGCCTTGGCGGGGGTATGATCTCTGTCTTTACCCCATATAGATTGATAGGAACGTATACAACCCATGATGCCCGCTCAGGCGGGGTAGATATTGGGGACATAAATAATGATGGGCTCAAGGATGTGGCTGTTTCAAATGATACCTCAAATACCATGAGCATGTTTATCCAGGATAAGGATGGTCTGTTAACCTTGCAGAAATCCTGCCAAACAGGCAGATCCCCTGGTTCATGCAAGATTGCAGACATAAATAATGACGGCATTAATGAGGTTATTACTGGTGATGCACAGTCAGATACGATTACAGTGCATTATCCGTAATTATTTACCACAAAGGCACGAAGAAGAATAGAACACGGATTGGACGGATTGGACGGATATTCACGGATTTTTTATTTTAAAAAAATTATCCGTGTAAATCCGTCGCATCTGTATAATCTGTGTTCTATTCCCATGAAAAGGAGCAAACGATTATGGGAGAGTTAAGAAAGGATCCTGTTGTCAAACGATGGGTAATTATTAATCCTCAACAAAGGTTATCTTTGGAAAAAACAGTAAAAGAGGAGAAAAAATCCCATGTAGCAAATTGTCCATTTTGCAGTGGGAATGAGAGCAAAACCCCACAAGAAATTTTAGCCTTCAGAGAGCCGGGGAGCATGAGAGATTCAGCTGGCTGGTCAGTCCGAGTCACAGCCAACAAATTCCCTGCCCTGCGGATAGAAGGCGAACTGGAGAGACAGGGGACAGGCATCTATGACCAGATGCAAGGCATTGGTGCCCATGAGGTAATAATTGATTCACCTGATCATAGTGCTAACATAGCTGACATGGATGAATCTCATGTAGAAAAAATACTCCATGCATATCGGGATAGGATTGTTGACCTAAAATTAGATAAACGGTTCAAGTATGTTCTGGTCTTTAAGAACCACCACAGCATAGCTGGTGCAAGCCTTGACCATACGCATTCTCAATTAATTGCTACACCAATTATCCCCAAAAGGGTTAAAGAGGAGTTGAAGGGATGCCTTGAATTTTATAAGTATAAAGAAAGATGCCTGTTTTGCGATATTATCCGGGAAGAAAAAAGAAGTCAGTTAAGAATAGTGGCTGAAAATGAACATTTCCTTTCCTTTACCCCATATGCATCCAGATTCCCTTATGAGATATGTATTATCCCTAAGGTTCATTGCGGTGATTTTGGAAATATTAAGGATGAGGAAACATACCCATTAGCAAAGATATTAAAGGAAACTATGAAAAGGCTGCAGGTATTGCTTGATGATCCGCCATATAACTATGTTATTCATACCACACCATTCCACTTCCCAGCCAATATCAGGGATTATCACTGGCATATAGAGATTATTCCCAGAATCATAAGGGTGGCCGGGTTTGAATGGGGCACAGGGTTTTATCTAAATCCTGTCCCTCCAGAGGTGGCAGCAAAAGAGTTAAGGGAAGTGTGCATAGAATGATTATCGGACTCACCGGCAGCATAGGGACTGGCAAGACTACAGCTGCCAGCATATTTAATGACCTGGGGGCAGTAGTAATCGATGCAGACAGAATATCAAGGGAGATTGTTGAACCCCAAATGCCATCATGGCAGCAGATACTTGATGCCTTTGGGGATAGGGTTCTTAATCCAGATTCAACCATAAATAGACACTATCTTGGTGAATTGGTATTCAATGACAGGTTATCTATGGAACGGCTTAACCAGATTACTCATCCCATAATCAGGGAAGAGGTGCTTAAACGGATTCAAGAACAGGATGGTAGAATAATTATTATAGATGCTCCTTTATTGATTGAGGCAGGGCTGCAGGACATGGTAGATACGATAATCGTTGTTACTGCCTCTCGTGATACCCAGATAAAACGATTAAAGATGCGAAATCTTTTTAGTGATTTGCAGATAGAGACAAGGATCAATTCCCAGCTTCCTCTTGGGATTAAGATTGAACAGGCTGATTATATTATTGATAATGATGGTAATATCCTTGAGACTACCAGACAAATAAAAAAGATATGGGAGGAATTAATAAAAAATGATGAAGAGAAGACCAACAAATAGAGAAAATTCCATTATCATTGGAACCATACTTGCCAGCGGAATTGTATTTGTCTTCGGCTTTTTTTTGGGTCGGGCATGGGTAACAATCCCACAAGAGCAGGTAGATGCCTATCAAAAAAGCTCAGGCACACCTGTTGTCCTGACAGAAGAAAAATCAGAAACCCCAGCATTGCCAAAGAAAAAGATGCTGAAGGAAAGTGTTGTGAGTGAAAAACCACAGATGACAGAGGTGAAACCAAAAAAGGTGGAAAAGTCCAGTGCCAAAGATGTTGTGCGAAAGCCAGCGGCAACTCAACCAAAGCAGCAAGCAGCAGTTAAGACACCAGTAGCACCACAAAAGCAGCAGATGATAGTCCAGAAGCCGGCTGTGCCACAGGTGGCACAAAAGCCAGTAGCAACTCAACCAAAACAGCAGACAGCGGTTAAAACATTGACACCACCGCAAAAACAGCAGATGACTGTGCAAAAACCAGCTGAGAAGAAACTCGTTGTACCGCAAGTAGCACAAAAGCCAGCGGCAGCTCAACCAAAACAGCAGACAGCAGTCAAAACATTGACACCACCGCAAAAACAGCAGATGACTGTGCAAAAACCGGCTGAGAAGAAACTCGTTGTGCCGCAAGTAGCACAAAAGCCAGTGGCAGCTCAACCAAAACAGCAGGTGGCGGCTAAAACACCGACACCACCGCAAAAACAGCAGGTGGCAGCCCAAAAGCCGGCTGAAAAGAAGATAGCTGTGCCACAGCCAGTGGTGGAGAAACCATTGGTAACGCAACCAAAACAACAAGTGGCTGAAAAAATCGAAAAGGTTGAGAAGGCTGAAAAGGTTGAAAAAACTGAAGTCACGCAGAAAAAAACTGAAGGGAGATTTGTCATCCAGCTCGGTTCATTCTCTGATGAAGCAAAGGCATCTGCCTTAGTATCCAATCTAAGTGCTAAAGGTTGTTCAGCCTATAGCTCTAAGATGGAGATGGGCGACAAGGGGACATGGTATCGGGTTTATCTTTCAGGAATATTTAAGTCCAAAGAGGATGCCAAACAAAAGGGTGATGGCTTGAAATCACAAGGGGTTGTTGGTAATTACTTTATTATCACCAGCAGGTGATAAAAGGTATCGGGTAACAGGTAAGACCAAGGAAATTAAGGTCATACTGACACCTGACACCTATTATACAATGGAGGTAAATCATATGGCTGGAATAATCAGGGTTGCGGTTCTTGGTGCTGGCGGACTGGGCAGGTCATGTGCTTCGATTATAGCAAAGAAGAAGCAGATGAAGCTTGTGGCAATATGTGATAAGCAAGGGTATGCCTATTTGCCAGATGGTCTTGATGCAGATGCTATCAATAGTATAAAGATTGGTGGAACAGTTGGCGATCTGGATTGCGGACAAAGGATAAACGATTCTATTGGTGAAATAATAAGGATTTCTAATGAAATTGACGGCATATTTATTGCCCTGCCCAATCTTCCAAATGATTTTATGTTCAATGTGGTTAAAAGGTTTATTATTGCCGAATATAAAGGCTGTTTTGTTGATGCCTTGAAACGAACATCTGCTATGGAGATGATGTTCAGGCTGCACGGGGATCTAAGACAGGTAAACAGCACCTATATCACTGGCTGCGGTGCTACCCCTGGCCTGCTTACTGCAGCCGCAGTGATTGCAGCACAATCTTTTGTTGAGATAGAAAATGTCAACATCTGGTGGGGGGTTGGTATTTCTAACTGGGCGGAATACAAGGCAACTATTCGTGAGGATATTGCTCATTTACCAGGGTGGACAGTAGATACAGCCCTATCCATGAGTGATAAAGAGGTAGAGGAATTACTTGATAAGACAAATGGTTTATTAGAGTTACATGAAATGGAACACGCAGATGATCTGCTTTTAGAACGGGTAAGCGTGGTTGATTCAAGGGATAAGGTGACAGTTGGCGGGATAATGGATACCAGAAATGCAAAAAAACCTGTCTCAACAACCATGACCCTTACCGGCATAACCTTTGATGGAAAACGCTCATCCCATAAGTTTATCCTGGGTGATGAAACAAACATGGCTGCAAATGTTGTTGGACCAGCACTCGGATACCTTAAGCGAGCATTATGGCTAAATCAGCACCAAATATATGGACTCTATGGCTCAACAGAGTTTATGCCATGTGTGGTCAACTGATAAGTCCTATATGACCTATTCTTAAAGCAAAGGTTTTTAAAAATGGAAAAAGCAATTGGTATCATCCCTACTCGTTTTGCCTCAACCCGATTCCCGGGCAAGCCGTTGGCTGACCTTTACGGCAGGCCCATGATCCAATGGGTGTATGAACAGGCACAAAAAAGCAAAACCTTAGAACAGGTGATTGTAGCTACAGACGACGAGAGGATATATGCGGCTGTGTGTGGTTTTGGAGGCTGTGCCTTGATGACATCCAAAGACCATACCTGCGGCACATCACGGGTGGCTGAGGTTGCAGAAGGACTGTCAGCAGAGATTATCATCAACATCCAGGGTGATGAGCCATTGATCGAGCCAGCGATGATTGATCAGGTGGTTCTGGGAATGCAGGCAGATAGTGCTGTCTATATGGCCACACTCAAGAAAAAGATTGCCAATAGGGATAATGTAAATAACCCTCATGTGGTTAAGGTAGTAACCGATAGAAACGGCTTTGCCCTTTATTTTTCGCGAGCAGGGATACCATATGAGGCAGAAAACAGGGTGAATGCTTCAGCTCCCTGCTGGTATAAACATATCGGACTGTATGGATACCGACGAGAGTTTTTGTTACAGATTAACAAATTGCCATATTCTCCGTTAGAGGCTATAGAATCCCTTGAGCAATTGCGCATTCTGGAGAATGGCTATAGGATAAAAGTAATGGAAACAGAATACGACACCATTGGTGTGGATACGCCTGAGGATCTGATGAAGGTAACAGGGATGGTATGCTCATCAGAACTCCTGACATGTTCACAGAAAAAATGAACAGTTACAACAAGAGCATAGCCCTATTAGTTGTGTTCTTAATGCAGCTATCCACAAGATATTGTAGTCTCTTGCAATTTCATTCGGTAAAAGCCGCTCAAATTTCTAATCAAAGCCTCTTTACCAACAATCCCTTATTTCTCGGGAGATTAGCAGGATAATGTCAGGAGTTCTGACTCTCTCCTTCCTGCACCACGCCTCAATTCCAGACCAATCAGGGCGGGGAAACCCCGCCCCTACCCAAAAAGGGCAGGCTTTCTTGTTTCTTACCTGCCCTTTTTACCTTTAATGTCATAGAATAGCGATTATCCTTCTAAAATCGCCTCTGCCTCCTGACGATATGCATCCATTAAGTATGGAATGCCGGTTACTTTGGTGCATTCCTCAGTTAATGACATAAGCTCATTTCGGGTGATTGAGGCAATATTGAAGCATCGAGCACCTGCCATGAGTTGTTGAAGTCCAACCTTAATCTTTTGGCTATAACTATAGATACCAAGAGCACCAAGTGGAATCTTCTTCATCTCATCTTTGCCTAAGAGATTTAGTACCTCTTCATAGCAAACAAAAATCTCTTCAGGCGTAGTGCCATACTCATGAACCGTTTTGGGTAAATTATCTTCTTCAATCCATTTGGCGATATTTTTACCCACCATACCTGGAATCATAAGTGCCCGTCCCATACAGACTGCCTTGACAAATGGAGCACCAAGAGCCAATGCCTTGAAAACACCATCTTCGCTGGAAAAACCACCAGCAAAGGCAATATCAGGTACTCGTTCGCCTTTATCTGCCAATTTCTTACAGAATTCATAAGATGCGGCATGTAGATATAAACTTGGCATCCCCCATTCTTCCATCATCCTCCATGGGCTCATACCTGTTCCACCTGAAGCACCATCAATGGTGAGTAAATCAATCTTTGCCTTACTGCTCCATTTTATCGCCATAGCCAATTCCCGCAGACCGTAAGCACCAGTTTTGAGTGTAATACGTTTGAACCCTATCTTGCGTAATCTATCAACCTCGGCATAAAATTCTTCTTCTCCAATAAACCCGAGTCGGCTGTGTCGTTCAAACTCTTTAATAGCCCCATCCTTAAATGCCTGCTGAATGATAGGGCTTGATGGGTCTGGGGTTACAATGTATCCACGCTTTTGCAATTCCTGTGCCCGTTCTAAACTCTTTACCTTGATTTCACCACCAATACACTTGGCACCCTGTCCCCATTTTAATTCAATAGTTTCCAAACCGTGTTTTGCATAAACATATTCAGCTACACCAAGCCTTGTATCCTCAACATTCATTTGAACCAATATCTCACCATAGCCCTGATGATAGCGTTTGTAGATTTCAATCCTGCGGTCCATATCCGGGGCATTTTTTATCTTCTTGTTTGAATCAAGCTCCAATGCCGGATCAATTCCACAGACATTCTCTCCACAAACCAGGGTAACTCCAGAAATAGCCGCACCTACTGCAAAATGTTCCCAGTTCTTCCGGGCAATCTCAGTTGAACCAAGTGCACCGGTAAAAATAGGAGTCTTCATCTGAACCTTTTTGTCCCAACCATACTCTGTTTCTGTATTGACTGACGGGAAGGTAGCTGTATCCGGATCCCCAAAAACACCTATTGGCAGACCATTAGCACCCAGAGCATAACCCTGAATATTCAGATGGGAGTAATCTATGGGATAATTCTTATCTCCACCTGCAGTTACTTCTCCAAATGGCCCTGGATAGATAACCTCACGACCCCTAAAGCTGGATACAAACACCTCGCAGTTTCCCCGACATCCATCTACACACCTTGTACATAGCCCACTTGATGGGACTACACTCCTTGAGCGATTGGCTGTCCTCGTAGCATCATTCGCATTCGGTTGTTGCAAATTCATGCTCTCTTCCTCCTTACCTGTAGAATTCTTTAATACTTTATTATATTAAATTAATTATAATTTTATCATAAAATTAATATTTTATCAACTATTTTCTTCACATATTTTGACCTGTGAGGACTGTTTACCGATTTAAGCCATAGATGACTCTGTTGATTTACTACCTTTCAGCATCTTAGGCATACAACATGTGGTTGTTTAGTTTGCATGAAGCACAATATGTGGTATGATGGTCTCACGAAAATTGACTAAATCAACAGAGTCATAGATTGCACAGATTTTCACAGATTAAAGATACTCCATGAAATTGTAGTGGTAGATACCAGCTAAAAGCAGTACAGACATCCCTGTCTGTGGTTTGTATCGCTGATTCACTATATTTCACAAAACACAGACAAGAATGTCTGTGCCACGACCTTCTTATCTTGCGGATGAAAACGTGCCAGCGTTCCAGACAGTGATTTGCCCGTAATTTGACAGCTTCAGTCGTGGTCATTGAGCACTGTCGAAATGTGGTCATTGAGCACTGTCGAAATGCTACGGGATTTTTGGGGTTAATCCCTTCGCTTCTTCACTGCTTTTTCGATTTTTTTGGTTGTTTCTTGCCTTTCTCCTATTTTTTGCCAAAGATTAACCTCTCCATATCTGGGCAGCCTCTAACGCCTCCCTAAGTGTTTCGACACCAATTAGATTAATAGCGGCATTTTTTTTCAGCTTTTTCAGCCTTTCTTTATTGGAAACAGGAAGGATACACTGTTTAAAGCCTAATTTCAATGCCTCCTCTATCCTTTTTTCAACAAGGCTTACAGATCGAATCTCTCCAGACAAACCAACCTCTCCAAAGATAATGATAGATGATGGGATTACACGATCCAGAAGACTGGATGCCACAGAACAGGCCACAGAAAGGTCTACAGCCGGCTCAGCAACCTTCATCCCGCCAGCTACATTTACAAAAACATCGTATTGTCCCAGATGCAATCCTATCTTTTTTTCCAGTATAGCCAGTAGAATAGACATACGATTATAATCTATCCCAAATGACTCTCTTCTGGGCAAACCAAAGTTTGTAGGCGTTACAAGGGCTTGAATCTCAACCAGGATAGGTCGTGTCCCCTCTATCGCTGCTGTAACCACAGATCCGGACACATCCTGAGGCTTTTGAGAAAGAAAGGCTGCAGAAGGGCTGTTTATCTCTGCCAACCCTGTCTCAATCATCTCAAACACCCCAATCTCATTGGTTGAGCCAAACCTGTTTTTAATGGTTCGCAAGATACGATAGGTATACTGTTCATCCCCTTCAAAGTAAAGCACTGTATCAACAATATGCTCCAACACCTTTGGCCCGGCAATAGAGCCCTCCTTGGTAACATGCCCTACCACAAATATTGGTATAGATTTCCCCTTTGCCAGATACATAAGGGCAGTAGTGCACTCCCTTATCTGAGAAACACTTCCTGGCGAGCTTGACACCTCAGGCATGTATACAGTTTGGATAGAATCGATTACCACCATTTGCGGCATAAGATTTTCAATATGAGTAAGGATATGAGACATATTACATTCAGGAAGGATATAGATGTTGTCTGTCTTGACATTTAACCTATCTGCCCGCAATTTTATCTGTTGGGCAGATTCCTCACCAGTAACATAAAGTATTTTATTTGAGCTAAGGAGACTGCTTACCTGAAGAAGGAGCGTGGACTTGCCAATGCCTGGATCACCGCCAATCAAGATAAGCATCCCTGGCACGATACCACCGCCCAGAACACGATCAAACTCATTCAGATTGCTCTTGAGTCGTTCAGTCGTAGACAGCTCGATCTGTGACAATAGCTTTGGTTCCTGTGGCATAGACAAGAATGAGGCAGCACCCCTGTCAGAAATAGACAATGGCTGCACCAACTCTTCAACCATAGTATTCCACTTTTCGCAGCCAGGACACTTTCCAAGCCATTTTAATGATTCGTAACCGCATTCCTGACAATAATATTTAGTAAGAGGTTTTGACATAATAAATTATCCATGTGGATAGGCTAAAGGCTAAAGATACTATTCAACTAATTATACTAATATTTTTTATAACAGTCAAGTAAAATTTTTATTGACAATTGATGAATAATAGTATATATATATATATATACATTCATTCATTGGTAAAGATGCAAAATTTTGCGTCTTTTAGATAAGGGAGGAAAAATGCAAATTGATGAATTACTTAAATTAATGGTAGAAAAGGATGCTTCTGATCTTCATATAAAGGTTGGCAGCCCGCCTACTCTACGAATTCATGGAAGGCTGTATCCTATAGAAATGCCGCCGTTACGGTCTGAGGACACAAGAGGAATAATCCTTTCCATGATTACTGAAGAACAACGAAAACGGTTTGAAGAGGAACAGGAATTAGATGTCGCCTATACAGTAGAGGGATTCGCCAGATTCAGGGTGAATATTTATCTCCAGAGAAGAACATTAGGGGCAGTATTCCGTCTTATTCCCTTAAAGATTCGCACTATTGATGAATTAAAACTGCCTATAGATGTTTTAAAGCTATTTTGTCAGAAACAGAGGGGAATGATTATTGTTACTGGTCCAACTGGCTCAGGCAAATCTACAACATTAGCCTCAATGATTGATTATATTAACTCATCATGCAGACGTCATATTGTTACCATAGAGGATCCTATCGAGTATGTTCATAAGGACAACATGAGCATCATCAATCAACGGGAGTTAGGAATTGATACCAGAACATTTTCAGGTGCATTGCGCCGGGCATTAAGGCAGGACCCTGATATTATTATGGTAGGCGAGATGAGAGATGTTGAAACCATTGCCTTAACCCTGATGGCAGCTGAAACAGGGCATTTAGTCATGGCAACCATGCATACTACCGGTGCACCCATGTCTGTTGAAAGAATTATTGATGCCTTCCCTATAGCTCATCAGCCACAGGTTAAAGCACAGCTGGCTATAGTCTTAGAAGGTGTAGTTGCTCAAATATTGATTCCACGTTCTGACGGACATGATAGAATCGTTGCCACAGAAATACTTACAGGCACACCGGCTATCAGAAATCTGATTAGAGAAGGCAAGATTCATCAGATGTCCACACTTATGCATACTGGCGGACAATTTTCCATGCATACCATGGAACAATCATTAAAAAATCTCTATCAGCAGAATGAAATCTCCTATGAAGAAGCACTGGCTGCTTCAAGTGATATGGAGACATTTAAGAAGCTGATAGGAAGATAGCCGGTATCTATGACTCTGTTGATTTAGTCAATTTTTGCGAGACCACCATACTCTATATTGCGCTTCGTACGGACCAAACAACCACATAGTGTATGTCTATGATGCTGAACGGTAGTAAATCAACAGAGTCATCTATGCTGAAGACTGTTAAGTAATAACTAACAGTCTTCAGTCTTCAGTCTTCATCCAAACATCGCAACCATTCTTTGCTTTTCTTATCATATGTTATATTTGTTATCTTTTTTGGCTTATCCTCATATATATCAAGCAATTATTCTTGTCCCCAAAAAGCAGAGAATTAAGTTTTCTTCTTAACCTCCCATAATAATATGAGATGCAACAATTCCACCCATAATTCCATTTGTCTCAAAACAGAATAGATATATTTTTCTATTAATTCATAACACAAGCAATACTTAGAAGTTATCCCTTTATTTATTTTTTTTAAAAAAAATAATTGACAAAGATGATAAGAATAGATATAATAGTCTCAACATCTATGATTTAACTCGAAAAAATGATGGACTTAAATTTTTAGTCCGCTTTATATATATTTTTGTAGAACCACAGGGTAAAAGAATGCTCTTTATGCCAAAAAGTTGAAGCATAAAAAAAGTATGCCTTTTCAAGAAAAAGGATGAGGTAAATAGCATTATATTTGCATAGCTGTGGTTTTTTTATTTTCTTTAATACCAACTAAATATCAAAAAAGGGAGGGAGGCTATAGGTCTCTCTTTTTTTTTGTTGATAGATAGTTGTAATAAATAAAGGTAAGCAGTCAGTTTTTAGCAGATGGTGTCTAATAAACAGATAAAGCTTACTAAATAAAAAAACCCCTTAAGACGCGTTCAACATCTTAAGGGGCCGAGAAGTAAAAGAAGGAACTAAGTGCACCCCCGACAGGTTATCTTAGCTATTATATACGTTATAATAGTATATAAATGCCTTTTTTATTCTCAATAGATAAATATACAACATTTATTTAATATTGTCAAGTTTTTATTGAAAATAATTGCTAAATGTTAAAAAATTGAGCTAAAGTCTAAAAAAACCCTGCATGGACATTAGCCATTAATTCTGCCACTTGCAATTCTCAGGGAGGGATTTGGCAATAGGAAGGTGAGGAGAATGAATGGTTTCTATGGAATGATTGGAAGTTCACCCGAAATGCAAAGGGTGTATAAAGATATTGAAATGGCTGCTAAAACAGATATACCTGTCCTTATTCAAGGAGAAACAGGGACAGGAAAAGAACTGGCATCCAGAGCAATTCACGAATGCAGTAGCAGAACAAGTGCTGCATTTATTCCTGTTAATTGTGCAGCTATACCGCGAGAATTAGCCGAAAGTGAACTTTTTGGCCATGAAAAGGGTGCCTTTACCTCTGCCCATCGTGATAGAAAGGGAAAGATTGAGTTAGCACATAAAGGCTCTATCTTCCTGGATGAGATTGGAGATATGGATATATTTTCGCAGGCAAAACTTCTCCGGGTATTGGAAGAAGGGATCATTACCAGGGTTGGAAGTGAAAAGTCCATATCTATCAATGCCAGGGTTATTTCAGCAACTAACAAGCAATTAGCCGATAATATCCAGAAAAAGTCCTTTCGTGAGGATCTGTATTATCGTCTGGCTACATTTCAGATTTGTCTGCCTTCATTAAGGGAAAGGCGAACAGATATCCCTTTTCTGGCTGAATATTTTTTGTCCAGGGCAAGCGAGCAATTCAAGAAGGATGTAACCATGGTTCATTCCAGTGCAATGGAAAGATTAGTAGAGCATAGCTGGCCTGGAAATGTTCGAGAGTTTAAGAATGTTATTACACGGGCAGTCATCTCTTGCAAGGGTTCATCTGTTACCATTGATGATATTGCTATCTCTCTACCCTATCTTGATAAGATTAAACCAAATACTACGGTTTTGCAAGATCCTATGTGGCTTAGCTTTTCTAATGAAACATCTCTGAATACGATGGAAAAAGAAGCCATTAGGAAAATGCTGGGGAACAATCAGGGCAATAAGAGAAAAACTGCAGAGGCATTAGGAATTGGACGATCATCTCTTTACTGGAAACTAAAAAGATATGGATTGAGTTGAGGGGATTAAAGGGGAAAAAGTCGAGAGGTCAAAAAACTTTCGACTTTTTCTCACGGATTCTCATGGACAACTGAACATCAAGTCATAGGATTTTACTTTGTCAATGGCACAGAAGACACAGACAAGAATGTCTGTGTTACAAGTCTTGCAGAGACACAGAAGGCACAGACAAGAATGTCTGTGCCACAAAATGCTCATACCCCTGAAATCTCAATGTCTTTCTTTCTCCTTCAGTTGTAACCATTGTTTGTCCCGCCTCAGGTTCAACAATCTCACCAATCACTGTTAATAAGACATCAACACGGTCAAGTGCCTTTGCCATTTGCAGCGGCATGGTAAACAGCAGCTCATAATCCTCACCGCCTGAAAGGGCAAGATCAAGCCTGTTCATGCCCAATTCCATGGCTGTCTCTGATACAGCCTCAGATATTGGCAGTTTGTCTTCATATATCCTTACCCCTACCCTGCTTGCCTCAGCCAGACGGCAGAGATCGATTGATAAACCATCGCTGATGTCTATCATGGCTGTGGGTGAAAGGAATTGAACTATCTGACGGGATTCAATAAGCCTGGGTATTGGCTCAAGGTGCTTTTTTATGACTGTCTGGGCAGATAGGGTATTCAATCCATGCTGGATTGCAGCTAATCCAGCACCAGCATCACCAATGGTATTGGTAACAACAATAACATCACCAACCCTGGCACTTGAGCGTTGTATCAGATGCTCATGTTTTACCTCACCAGTGAGGGTAATATTAATCACTATTTTATCAGCAGAAACCGTATCCCCGCCAACAAGCTGGGTGTTATATTTCTGACAGATATCTTGTATCCCAGCATACAAAGATTCAGCAAATGATACAGGTGTATGAGCCGGCATACCTATCCCTATTACCGCCCATCTGGCTGCACCACCCATAGCCGCAATATCACTCATATTTACAGCCATAGACTTCCAACCAAGCTGATATGGGCTGATGCTTGATAGAGTAAAATGCACATCTTCAACCAGCATATCTGTGGTTATTAATAACAGATTGCCTGGAGATGGCTTAACTGCTGCGGCATCATCCCCTACCCCAACGACGACATCCCTGGTATAGCTTATGTTGGCCGTAAGACGGCTGATCAATCCAATCTCGCCGATATCAAGAAGCTGGCAGGACATATAATATTTACTCCTATAACTCGATGGATGATATTCCAAATTACATTTAGCGTGTAGCGTGTCAAATCTCTCACTTTTCCCTCACTTGATGGGAAGGGGATAGAAGAGGTTAATGGAAAAGGATTCCACTCCCTATGGTCTGACAGACTCCATTTAAGATTTAGCAATACCATATCAAAACACAATACCTTGTCTGCACTGGTAACATAAAGCTCATTCCCTTCTACGGCTACCCCTTTGGGGTCGTTAATTTTAATCGTCCTTAATATCTCTCCTTGCGGACTTAATTTCATAAGATTACCTGTGTCAATCACATACATTTTTCCCTCTTCATCCACAGACAAACTTGATGGATTAACAAACTGGCTATTTGTTCCCACTATCCCTGCAAAATCACCGATTGAGATAAATTTTTGAATCCGGTGGTTGCCAGTATCAGCAATATAGATATAACCATCCTTATCTATGGCTATATCCTGAGGATTATTGAATTGAGCAACATTCTTGCCTGCTCATTTAATGGAATTAAAATTATATCATATTAATTAATCGCTGTCAACTTTTTATACTTATCGCCGCAGGGCAAACGCATCTAAATCCCACGTTTCGACAAGCTCAACGACCACGTTTCGACAGGCTCAACAACCACAATAGGCAGCAAAATCTCGATAATCTGTGTACTTTTTGGCAAGAATATTTAGCAGCCACTCCTCTGCGTTATATGCTAAAATCTTCAAGCTGTCAACAAGCACTTTCTTTCACCTTCTTTTCTTTTACTCGATGTTCAAGGTTTTTCAACCTGTGATAGTCAGAATAGAACAGCTTAGCATATTTGTAGCTGCAGGAGGTAGCACCTCTGGCAGAGGTAGCACCTCTGGCAGAGGTAGCACCTCTGACAAGTCGCAGCTACAAAAATGCTGGCTGGCATTTTACCGTTCTGGACTGGTGGTTCCTATGAGCCACAAAAACCTTGAACATCGACAGGCTGTTACGGAATAAGAATTTGGCACGAGA
>DYDG01000032.1 GCA_020717845.1 Marinifilum sp.
CATCTGTGCTCTGTCCTCTGATTTATTCTCTGCGTCTCTGCGACTCTGCGTCTCTGCGGTTAGCTGAACTGTTACTATTTACGATACGGTGGCGTGTCGTTTAGTAAGAAAAAGGAGATTTTCTCATGCTGACTCAATACGAAAAATTTAAGGCCATTTTAAGAGAAATGTTTCAGATGGATCAGGCTGATTTGGATTTTGGTATATACCGGATTATGAATGCCAAAAGAGACGAGATTGAAAAATTTCTGGATAACGATCTTTTGCCGCAAGTATCTTCAGAGTTTGTCAAGTATCGTGGAACAGAAATCGAGGAAAAGAAAAGGGAGCTTATTCAGCTTGAAGTGATACTCCGCGATAGCGGCATGAATCCGGATGAATCGCCGAAAGTTAAAGCACTACGCGAAGATATAACTAAGTGCGGAGATAATGAGACGCTTTCAAATGACGTGTTTTCACACCTATCAGCATTCTTCAGGCGTTATTACGATAATGGGGATTTTCTGTCGCTTAGGCGGTATAAAAAAGATACGTATGCTATTCCTTACGAAGGCGAGGAGGTTAAGCTTCACTGGGCGAATGCGGACCAATATTACATCAAGACCAGCGAATATTTAAGAGATTATGCCTTTCGGCTTGCGGATGGCAAACGGGCTCATTTTAAACTTATTGACGCCACAGAGGAAAAGGACAACATCAAGCAAGAGGCCGGTAAAGAACGCAAATTCAAATTGCATGAGGACGCTCCAGTTAGAATAGAAGGAGACGATTTTATAATTCAGTTTGTGTATTTACCGGATAAGGAAAAACAGGATAAACATAATCAAAATACCATAGCAGTAGTTCGAAAGCTATTTGAAGAAAATCTGCAGCAGTATCAAGCATTTTACGATCTTATACGAGAAGGGCTTGCGAAAACTGATAAGAATCCGAGACGTACTCTACTTGAAAAGCATCTATATTCCTATACAGCACGGTTCAATTTTGACTTCTTTATCCACAAGGATTTGGGCGGATTTTTAAATCGAGAGCTTGATTTCTATGTCAAAAATGAAGTCTTGTTTGTGGACGATCTTGATGCTCAGGATGACAGGAAGCTCAAAAGCGTTGTCGCAAAGGTTAAGGTTATTAAGCACATTGCCCAAAAGATAATAACTTTTCTTTCAAGCTTGGAAGATTTTCAGAAGAAACTATGGCTCAAAAAGAAATTCGTGGTTAATTGCGGCTGGTGCGTAACCTTGGACAAGGTGCATGAGTCGCTCTATCCGGAGATCGTTAATAATGCAGCTCAACGGGAAGAGTGGGTAAAGCTTTTTGCCATTGATGAAATACATGCCGATATTACCAAGCCCGGATACTCCGATCCTTTAACCGTAAACTTCTTAAAAGCAAATCCATATCTTGTGCTGGACACCAAGCATTTCAATGATGAATTCAAAGAAAAACTATTGGCAAGTTTTAAAAATCTTGATGAGACTTGCAATGGTGTGATTATAAATTCTGAAAACTTTCAGGCGATGAATTTGTTGCTGGAAAAATATCAAGAGCAGGTGAAATGTGTTTATATTGATCCACCGTATAACGCGCAATCAAGCGAAATAGTATATAAAAATTCTTATAAGCATTCGAGCTGGCTATCTTTAATGCAGGACAGGATGGAATGCTCGAAGGCGATGTTGCTTAAGCATTTTGTTTATGTTGCTGCTATCGATGAAGTGGAAAATATGCGATTGGGCTTAATGTTGGCAGATCTTTTTAATGGTTGCGAAATTGCGACTGTTTCAATCCAGCATAATCCAAATGGACAGCAAGGGAACAATTTTTCATTTACACATGAATTTGCCCATTTTGTCTATCCAGAAAATATTAATAGCATAGGTTTAGATAATCGAGAAGATCCGTTGCGTGAAGCAGTACCAGATATTAGACCTTTGAGAAATGTATCATCTGGAGAAAACCATCTTAGAACTTCCGCGACAAATTGTTTTTATCCAGTTTTCATAAAAAATGGTGAGATTATTGGGTTTGGGGATGTCTGCGATAATAGATTTCATCCTGTCGGAATTAATGTTGTTCTTGATGATGGAATTATTGAAGTTTACCCTATTGATCCTTCAGGGGCGGAAAGTAAGTGGGTGTTTGCCAGAGATACGGTTGAAACTATTAAGAATGACCTAACCGCAGAATATGACAAAAAAAAACGTGTGTGGGATATTATTCGTAAGAAAACGAAATTTAGATACAAATCCCTTTGGGCTGAAAAAAGATATAGTGCCAATAGCTGGGGAAGCGTCATATTGAATTCTATTTTGCCCGGAAATCCCTTTACGTATCCGAAATCAATTTATACTGTGATAGATTGTATTGATGCGGCACTTAATAATGGGAAAAACGGATATATTCTTGATTACTTTGCAGGTTCTGGTACGACAGCCCACGCGGTTATCAATCTTAACCGGGAAGATACTGGCAAGCGAAAATATATCCTTGTCGAGATGGGCGAGTATTTTGAAACTGTTCTCAAGCCGCGAATCCAAAAAGTAGTTTACTCCAAAGACTGGAAAGATGGCAAGCCGGTATCTCGGGAAGGTTCGAGCCATATGTTCAAATATATGCGTCTTGAGGGCTATGATGATGCTCTTGATAATCTCGAAGTAGTTCGCACACAGGGACAGCAAAATACGCTTGAGAAAATGACCGCGTGCGCCCGTGAGGATTATCAGCTTAGGTATATGTTGGACATTGAAACGCGAGGCAGTGATTCGCTTCTTAATATTGACCGTTTCAGCGATCCGTTCAATTACACGCTTAAAATCCGCAAAGATAATGAGTTGAAAGAACAAAAGATAGATCTGGTTGAAACATTTAATTATCTGATCGGCCTTTATGTGGAGCAAACGGAAACTATAAGAGGGTTTAAGGTCGTGCGAGGCAAACTGCGTACCGGCGAGAAAACGCTGGTTATTTGGCGTAATACAGGCGAAAAAACCAATGAGGATTTGAACGAATTTTTTAAGAAACAGAAATACAACACGCTTGATTTTGAATTCGATTTAATCTTTGTCAACGGCGACAATAATCTGGAAAATTTGAAAATCGCTGAAGACAAGTGGAAAGTCCGCTTGATCGAGGAAGAATTTAAAAAAAGAATGTGGAATAGTGAAGGGTGAAGAGGGAAATGAAGCAGGATTTGACGGAAAGAACATTTAAATTTTCATTGGCAGTTATTGAAATCAGTGCGATTGCTGAGAAGCAATCAACTGCTTCAATGATTATCGTCAAACAACTTATACGATCTGCTACTTCAGTAGGCGCAAATATCGAAGAAGGACAAGCGGCGCAAAGTAAAGCTGATTTTTTAACCAAATGCAGCATTGCCTGTAAAGAGGCAAGAGAAACACATTACTGGCTTCGGTTACTTGAAGCCTTAAAGTTAGGCGATTCAGGCAAACTTAAAAGTTTATTGCAGGAATGCAATGAGTTGGTGGCAATACTCACTACCATCTGCAGAAAAATTAAAGGAAACTAATGATAAATCCATTTTTACAATTCACTTTTCCCAATTCACATTTTACTCAGGCGGGGGTGTAGCGTATGCCAAGAGGACGAAAACCTAAAATTGCAAAGGCCTCTCAACCTATCAAGCTACGCATGAGTGTAAGACAGGCATCGACCGCGCGTCAATTTCGTTTTGATGAGTCGCTGGCATTATTTCAATATATGCTTTCTTTGTTTGGCAAAGAGTCGCTTGATGCTCTGTGCGAGGGCATGAAGGTGGATAATTGGGAAGGCTGGGATGAGCAGAATATTTCCCGTTATTATCACTTTTTGACAATACAGTTTTCTGAATTTCCCGGTATAACCAAGGAACAGCTTCTTAGATATGATCAAAATATTACTCGTCATACATTAGCGATTTGCGCCAAGCGTGGAGCTTTCCGCTGGAAATACTTTCAATATATGTCGCTTCTTTTTGCGGAAATTTATCTGGATAAATACTTTAACGATTTTCAAGGGCTTCTTGACAGGCTTAATACTCAGGTCAAGAAATTAAATATTGAGAGAGGAGCTTCTGACAAGCTGGACGCTTACTCATCTTACGATCTCAATAAAATAGCTTTCTGGCAGGCTACTGGTTCGGGCAAGACGCTCATTATGCACGTTAATATCCTACAATACCGGCATTATCTTGAAAAGGCCGGTAAACATATCGAACTTAATCGAGTAATTCTTCTGACACCCAATGAAGGCTTGTCCGCTCAACATAAAGACGAATTTTTGATTTCTGGGCTTAATGCTGACCTTTTCAATAAGGACAGTCATTCGCTATTTTCCACCAAAGCCATTGAAATTATTGATGTCCATAAATTGAAAGAGGAAGGGAAAGAAAAGACCGTTAGTGTTGACGCGTTTGAAGGCAATAATCTCGTTTTGGTGGATGAGGGACACAGGGGCGCTGGCGGCGAGGAGTGGATGGATAAACGAAACCGTCTTTGTGAAAATGGCTTTTCTTTTGAATATTCGGCCACATTCGGTCAAGCCATGAAAGCTTCTGGCAAACGCGAAATGTTGCACCAATACGCAAAATGTATTCTATTCGATTATTCATATAAATATTTTTACAGTGACGGATATGGCAAGGAATATTCGATTTTGAATCTTGCCGAAGAACAGCATGAAGAGCAACGTCAGCTTTATTTGACCGCTTGTCTTCTATCCTTTTATCAGCAGTTAAAAGTTTACGATGTCAAGAATCGCGAGCTTGTGCCGTTTAATGTCGAAGAGCCGCTTTGGGTCTTTGTCGGAAGCAAGGTTAACGCGGTGCGGACAGAACGGGGGGCGAAGGTTTCCGATGTCATTGATATTCTGCTTTTTCTGAAAACATTCTTGTCAAATCGCGCGGATTCCATTGATTTTATTGACTGGCTTATGAATGGCACGAGCCAGCTTAATGATACGCAAGGCAATGATCTTTTTGCCGGGCGATTTGATTTTCTCATTTCTGAGCACCTGCAACCCGAAGCTATCTTTGACGATATCATAAAGCGGTTATTTAACGGTGCGGTCGCGACTGCTCAAATTCATGTTGATAATTTAAAAGGTGTTCAGGGCGAGCTGGGATTGCGACTTGGAGATAATGATTATTTTGGCGTTATTAATGTCGGAGATGATAGGGACCTTGCCAATTTGTGTTCTGAAAACGGTTTTAGTGTTTCAGATAAAGATTTTTCCGAATCGCTCTTTAAAGCTTTGGCGGGGACGGACTCATCCATAAAACTGTTGATCGGTTCAAAAAAATTCACTGAAGGATGGAACAGTTGGCGTGTTTCTACTATGGGGCTTATGAATGTCGGGAGATCTGAGGGGTCGGAAATTATTCAGCTGTTTGGCCGAGGCGTGCGGTTAAAAGGATTTAATGAGTGTCTCAAACGCAGTGCATTTTCCAATCCGCCGCAGGTTGCTGAGAACATTAGCATTGTAGAAACACTTAATGTTTTTGGCGTGCGAGCGGATTATATGAAACAATTCAAGGAATACTTGGAGGAGGAAGGCGTTAAGGGCAAAGATGACTGCACGGAGATCAAACTTCCTTGCTTCCGGAATTTCGGAAGTATTAAGCTTAAATATCCTCGGCTTAAACAAGGGGTGAGCTTCAAAAAGGATGCTCCAAGTCCTGTGTTTGGCGAGCCTGATGAATACTTGCTATCCAGACCGATAACGGTCAATTGGTACCCTAAAATCGAATCTATGCGTAGTAAAGGGGCAGGTGGTCAGGTGATCGCGGCACCGCAAATAGCCGTGCTTGGGGTTGAACAATGTGTGTTCATGGATTTTGATACGGTATATTTTGAGTTGCAAAAACACAAAAATGAGCGGTGTTATTACAATTTAAAAATAAATAAAGATATTCTTCCGGTTTTGCTTAGCCGGGCAGATTGGTATAAACTGTATATCCCGGAAGAGGAGCTTGAATTTTCCTCTTTTGATAAGGTCATGATGTGGCAGGAAATCGCAGTATCGTTACTAAAGAAATATTGTGATCATTTTTGTAATGCCAAACGCATGGACTATGAGAAAGACAAGCTGGAATATCGCTATCTTGATGAAGTTGAGGCTGATCTACTGGCTAACGGAAAGCCCGGCAATTTATTTGATGAATACACTTTCCTGATCGAGAAATCCAGGGTGGATATTATCGAGAAGGTCAAAGAGCTGAAAAACAAAATCGAAAGCGGCGTTCTTTCGGATTGGTCTTTTCGTTCCATTTTCTCATTCAATTTTGACAGACATTTATATAAACCGCTTATTCATATTAAAGACAGCGAGCTGAAAGTCATGCCTGCGGCATTGAACGAAGGAGAGAATAAGTTTGTGAAAGATTTACGAGCTTACTATGAATTGCATAAAGCTGATTTTGAGAAACGCGAAATGTATCTTTTACGCAATCTCGAGCGTGGACATGGGATAGGATTCTTTCAGTCGCATAATTTTTATCCTGACTTTATTATGTGGATTGTTGACGGCAAAAAACAACAAATAACATTTATTGATCCACATGGGATGCGCATGGTGCAGGCTGGATTTAATGATCCCAAAGTCCAATTTTTTAAAGAAGTAAAGACTCTTGAGTGCCAGATCGGAGATGCCGATGTGACGCTTGAGTCATTTGTCGTATCAGTAACGCCATTTGGGCAGATTGGCTTATGGGATAATTGCCTTACTCAAAAGGACTTTGAAGATCAGCATGTATTGTTTCAGGATGATGCCGGAACGTATGTGAAAAATATTTTAACGTGAGTATTAAAACTTGAACATCATGTTAACAAGTATCAGGTGACAGGCTCAGACCACAAAAGGAAGAACTGCTTGCTACCAGACGAGATGGATGGGTTGCTTCCGTCTATTCCATCTATTTAGCGGACAAAGTCAGCACATAGTAATTGCATAAATGCAATTACTGCGATTCTGCTTCTGGCTGATACCTGACACCTGATAGAAAATTACGAACTATAATAGTGTTGTGTATAGCACAATGCAAAGGTATGGAGAATGAAATCTGGAAAAAGCAATGAAAACACTAAACATACAGAATATACTGAAAATAATCACCCCTCTCTCATGGATGAAATTATTGGGATAATCATGCTTGGGTTTAGTATTCTGTTGGTATTAACCTTGATAGTTCCAGAAAAAACAGGTAATGTGGGAATATACCTGCATGATTTATTTGTTAAACCATTTGGGACAGGTGCATACCTCATCCCTGCAATTATAGCCATTTTTGGCTGGGACCGCATCAATACAAAGGGCATACAGGGTGTTTCTGGTATTATTCGCGGCATAGGCGGTATTTTGCTGCTTTTTGCCTTCTCTACCCTGCTTTCACTCTTTTATTTAATCTACAATATTATGACAAATGGCGGTTATGTTGGGACACATTTTGGGTTGTGGCTGGTAAATAATTTCCATTACGGATCATATGTCATTGTTTTTACCTGTATTGCCCTGGGTTTTATCTTGCTTACTCAATACTCGGTTATGGTGCCATTTAAGCTATTGAAAAGGCTTAGTAACTGGGGAATAGGACTGATCAGGTTGCCTGAAACAGCGGACGAAAGAGATGAAAGACCAGAAAGGGTAGAGAAAAAATCTTCTGCCTCTTCTGCCTCTTCTGTCCCTTCTGTCAAAGACTTAGATAAGCAGCGGGATAAGGAAAGAGGACGAATAGAAAAGACAGAAAAGCAAGGGAAAGAGGTAAAGGAAGAGAAAGTAAGAGAGGTTCATATTCCTAATATTGTCTTGCCAAAGGAGATAGTTCTTGTCCCTTCTGGAAGCGTCCATCAGGCAGAAGAGGGTGGTGAAAAAATATATCAAATTCCAGATATAGCCCTGCTTAAGGATCCGCCGCCTGCCTCAGAAAAAGACTTGCGTGAGGATCTGCTGATGACCTCAAAGCTCCTTGGTGATACCCTTGAGGAATTTGGAATTGATGCAAAGGTTGTTCAGGTGAACAGGGGACCTGTGCTGACAAGTTTTGAGGTTCAACCAGGAAGCGGTGTAAAGGTATCCAAGATTGTTTCCCTTTCAGACGACCTTGCCCTGGCATTGGCTGCACCAAGTATCCGTATTGAGGCACCTATCCCTGGCAAACAGGCTGTAGGTATAGAGATACCAAATAGAAAGGCAAATATGGTTGGTCTTAAAGAGGTCCTTCTTTCTGAACAGTTTCAGAATTCATCATCAGTTTTGCCATTGGCTCTTGGCAAGGATATTATGGGCAATCCCATAGTTACAGATCTGACTAGGATGCCGCATATGCTGGTTGCTGGTGCTACAGGATCCGGAAAAAGTGTCTGTATAAACGGTATTATCATGAGCCTGTTATACAAAACACACCCTGATAATGTAAAATTCCTGATGATTGACCCCAAGATGGTAGAATTGAGTGTTTATAACGGTATTCCACATTTGCGATTTCCAGTCATTACCGGTCCAAAAGAGGCGGTTAAAAGCCTGAAATGGCTGGTTAAAGAGATGGAAGAAAGGTATAAGCTCTTAGCCGCTGAAGGGGTAAGACATATCGAGGGCTATAATAATAAACTTATTGCCAGAGAAGAAAATACTATGTCCTATATAGTGGCTATTATTGATGAATTAGCAGACCTGATGATGGTTTCCTCTCAAGAGTGTGAGGATTCCATTGCAAGACTTGCTCAAATGGCAAGAGCCGTTGGGATTCATCTTATTCTGGCGACTCAGCGTCCCTCAGTAGACATTATTACTGGTGTAATCAAGGCTAATTTTCCTTCGCGTATTGCTTTTCAGGTTTTCTCCAAGACAGATTCAAGAACCATCCTTGACATGAATGGGGCAGATAAGCTCCTTGGCAGAGGAGATATGCTGTTCCTGCCGCCAGGGGCACCCAAACCTACCCGCATTCAGGGGGCGTTTCTTTCTAACGAGGAAATTGAGGATGTCGTGAAATTTGTTGCATCTCAAGGGTTTGAACCGCATCAGGAAAAGTTTACCGCTAATACCCTGGAAGAGAAGCAAACCATCTTTGACGAGGATGACCTTCTTGAGGATGTCCTCAGGCTGGCTGTCCGGAATGAAAGTATCTCCACCTCTATGATCCAGAGAAAGTTAAAGATTGGCTACAACCGTGCCGCAAGATTGGTTGAATTGCTGGAAGAGCATAATTTTGTCGGACCATCTGAGGGTGTAAAACCAAGAGAGGTTTATATTAATCAGGAGGATCTGGACAGACTGTTTGAGCGTAGGTAATTACATGTGAGTAAGTCAAATTTAAATTGCAAATATTCTTGAAATATGGGGATGGATTATGACAATGTGTCAAGGGGGGTAATAGAGATATATAAAGAGATTAACCACAAAGGACACAAGGAAACCTCTGTGAACTCTGTGTCTACTTTGTGTTCTCTGTGGTAAAAATATTGGGGATAAGAATCCTCCTATTACAATCTCTCCCTATCTCCAAAAATCCCCATCTCTATTTTTACACATGTCAGAATACCAGCAAGTTTTCACAGTAAAATTAGAGATTATGAACCATCCCGAAAAAGGTGGAAAAATGAAGAAAGCTATTGTATTATTATCTGGCGGACTTGACAGTGTTTTAGCAGCCAGGCTGATGTTGCAGCAGGGGATAGAGGTTGAGGCAATAAGCTTTGTTACCTCCTTTTGCAATTGCAGTCAAGCAGAGTTGTCTGCTAATGAGCTTGGTGTCAGGTTAAGGCTAATAGATATATTTGCCGAGATTATGGGGATTGTCAAACATCCAAAACACGGCTATGGAAAGGGGATAAATCCTTGTATTGATTGTCATGCCTTGATGCTTAAGAAGGCAAAAGAGTATATGTTAGAAACAGAGGCATCTTTTGTTGTTACGGGTGAGGTCTTAGGACAGAGACCCATGTCACAGCAGCTGAGAGCAATGGAGATTATAGAAAAGGAAAGCGGGCTTGAAGGGTTGCTGATTAGACCATTGTCAGCCAAACTGCTCAAACCCACAATTCCAGAACAGAATGGATGGATAGATAGGGAGAAGCTGCTTGACATCTCTGGCCGTTCAAGAAAGTTTCAGATAGCATTGGCAAAGGAACTCAATATTAATAAATATTCAGCCCCTGCGGGTGGTTGTCTCTTGACTGATTCAATGTTTGCCAAAAAGATGCGAGATTTACTTGCTCATATCCCTGACCCTTCATGGCATGATGTCCAGCTTTTGAAATTGGGAAGACATTTCAGGCTGTCTGATAAGCTAAAGATTGTTGTGGCAAGGAATGATGAGGAAAACAAAAGGCTTTTGAGCCTGCTTGAAAAGGGAGATGTAATGTTTATGGTTGCAGACCAGAAGGGACCTTTATCTGTTTGCAAGGGTGAGATTAATCGGCAGCAGCAGAGTGCAGCTGCTGCCATTACTGCCAGATACTCTGACGATAAGGGGAAAAGCGGGATAGTAATGAGCAATGGTGAAGGTAAAGAAGAGGTATTGTCTGTGCAACCAATGGATGATGTTGAGATTGGGATGCTAAGGATTTAGAAATTGGGGTCAGATACTTTTTGTACTTTCTGTACGCTCTGAATGCTTGCTATAGTTTCAACATGATAGGTCTGGGGAAACATATCTACTGGCTGAACCATATTAAGGGAATACACTCCCTCCTGACAGAGAAGCTTGATATCCCTGGCAAGGGTAGCAGGATTACAGGAGATATAAATAATCGATGTTGGTTTTGTTTGCAACAGCCACTGGATTACCTCTTTTTCAACGATTCCATCCCTTGGAGGGTTTAAGATAACAGCATCAAATTTACACTCACTATCTAAATCGTCTAATTGAGTAATTGCCTGCTTCAGGCTATCCTGCAAAAAACGGACATTCTTCATCTGATTTGACAGGGCATTCCTCTTAGCATCATCAATAGATGATAGGGAAATGTCAACACCAACTATTCCCCTTATCTTTTGGGCAATAAGAAGGGTCAATGCCCCTACCCCGCAATGTCCATCCAGTATATAATCATTCTCTTGAGGATTTAATAGCTGAAGAGTCTTTTTGAATAACCTTTGAGCCTGTATCGGATTTATCTGAAAAAACGAGGCTGCTTGTGCTTGAACAATAATATCTTCAAATGAATAAGTAGAGGTTGATTTGCCGAAAGAATAGGCAGTTCGTAAGGATGATTCATCCTTATTCACAACAAGATGGTGTCCCCCTTTAATCATAGGGATGTTTTTCATCTCCTCCATTACTTTCGTCAGGTCAAAATGAAAATTAGGCGAGGTAATGAAGAATACCATTATGCCTTCATCTAATGCCTTTATCTCTATGGCACAATAAGCATGAAACGGCTTGAATTTTTCCTTTATTATCTTTCTTAAGGCAGCATACACCTCATTCATTTGTTCTGAGATAAGGTGGCAATAATCTATATCAACAACAGCCCTTGTTCCTATTCGATAAAAACCTATGGTGAATCCATGGTTAGCAGTTTTGACGACGAATCTTGCCCTGTTTCGGTATTGCCAAGGGAATTCCATGCCTATAATCGGCAGGACATTAAGGTTGTCCAAACCACCAATCCTTGTCAACTGGTCATGGACAATCTGCTGCTTAAATCTTAATTGTTGGGGATAATCTATATGTTGCCACTGACAGCCGCCACATATATCAAAATATTTACATAAAGGGGCTGTCCTTTGTTCTGATGGGTGGATTATCCTGACAACATTTCCTTTCAAGTAATCTTTTTTTTGCCTGATAACTTGAACATCCACCAATTCTCCGTCAATCCCGCCATTAACGAAAACCACCTTTCCTTCATATCTTCCAAGTGCCTCTCCGCCATAAACCATCTTGTCGAGCTTTAGTTGAATATTCATTTTCACCACACATTTTGAACCATTTCGACCTGAGGCAATTAGCAGGATAATTTTTGCCACAAAGACACAAAGACACAAAGGTTCACTAAGATATGCATCTTACTAAAATTATCCATTTTATCCAATTCTTAATGAGTGGAACATTAGAGTTTATTAAATAAGAGGAGTTTTGAAAATTTCTTTGTGCATCTTAGTGTCTTTGTGCCTTTGTGGCAAATCACCCTAATTGCTCAGGTTGAACCATTTTGCAGAGATTTGCAGAAAAATGATTAAGCGGTTTTCTGCTCTTGTGGCAACTCTTCTTTTGCTTTTAGTTTCGCTTCTATGCTCTCTATCTTCCCTTCCATGGCAGAGAATTTTTTGTTCAAGATAGCCATTTCCTGTTGGAATTTAGCGAGTCGTTCAGAAACCCGTTCATCCACCTGTTCATGCCATTTCTTTGCCTTAAACTCCAGCCAATTCATCAGATCGCCTTCACGTCCCTTTTCTTCCTCTTCAAGGCGTTTCAAAATACTTAAAAGCAGATCCTGTCTTTGCTCTTCTTTATTGGTAAGAGAGGCTAACTTTCCAATAATCTCTTCTCTCAGATTTTCTTTTTCTCTGGTAAGCTGAGAAATTGTCTTTGTATCCTCTTCTCGTATAAACTTATATTCCTTTCTTCTCTTAGTTTCCATAACAATAAGAATAATAGCCATCACCAGGCCAAAGATACCAGCTGCAGCAAAAAAGAATTCCAGAATAGTAAATAACATGCAAACATCCTCCTTTTTTATAAACATTCAGCCAAATATCGGTTGAATTTGGTTGAATATTGTCAGACAATCATTGATTCATTGATCCAGTTTAAGTAATCATGATTTCCCTTAATAATTGGCAAGGCAATTATCTCTGGCACAGTATAGGAATGAATCTGCCTGGTTCTTATAATCAATGCATCTACCATATCCTGCCTGGTTTTTAAGATAAGCAAACTTTCCTTATCATCCTGTATTTTGCCTTCCCACCAATAGATAGAGGAAACCGTATCAATAATATTGGCACATGCAGCCAATTTTTCTTGAACCAGGGTCATTGCCAGTTCTTTTGCTTCTGCCTGCGGAGCAGTAATTAAGACAACAACATATTCCATTTTTATGCCAACAACCTTAAAATGGTGGAGGATAGGGGACTCGAACCCCTGACCTATTGCATGCCATGCAATCGCTCTACCAACTGAGCTAATCCCCCACATATTTTCATATAGGAACAAACAATTATTTGCCCTACACTGTTAACCGTTTTGCATCTGCCCACAGGTTTTCAATATCATAAAACCTTCTGATATCTTCATGGAAGACGTGAATAATAACATCTCCGCCATCAACTAATACCCATTTACCCGTTCCTTCTCGACGACATGGTGGAGACTTTTTATCCATCCTCCTTATCTCATCAAGAACATCCTCATTAGCATCAGCAATGGCTTTCACCTGAATATCTGATGCCCCTGAACAAATAATAAAATAATCTGCCATAGGTGTTAACCCGGAGATATCGAGAACTACCACATTCTCAGCCTTTTTAGACAGGCAGGCATCAATACATGCCAGAACCTTTTCATCCTCGCAATCGCAAAGAGTGCTCCTGTTTGTTAACCAGCTATTCTTTTTATCATTTTCCGTATCATTATACATATAATCTCCAAATATTTCAAGCTACCGAAGGTTGTCAGGATTAATCTTTTTCTGCAACTTTCTGCAACAGTCTAACGATCAAGCTCACCTACTGCGGGGAGAACTACCACTAAACTTTGTTGGCAAGATAAAACCTTGAGATACCACAAAACCTCAATCACGGCACCCATTCCTTGCAGTTAGGTGCAGCGACGGGTTAGGCGGTCCTCACGTTTATGCGGGCATTGCGACCGTGCCGGATGATGGGTGCCAATGCCTTGAGCGCCTCGTTCACCGAAACGCTGTCAGGGAATACGTCGAGAACATCACGACCAACTACGACAATGTTCGTACCTTCTGCGTAGCGTGCTGCAGTAACCCCCCGCACAGCGACAGAGAAGTCGTATTCATCACGCATAGTGTCGCGTTCATCGCATCTTTCAGCAAGACTATTCTTCTTCCTCATATTTTTTCCTCTCTGTTCGTGTCGTCAGTCTCGCCGAAATGAGCCGGGTCAAAGGCGATCTCTCAGCGAATGCCACCACCAATAGCCTTTGGCGGGCGGATATGCCGAGCAATATATACCGCTCCTCTCCAATAGAATGGTCGGGGTCCGCCATCAAAAGGGCAAGTGGATCGCCAAAGACAGTTGTTGCCTCCTCGAACGAGACTCCGTGTTTTCGGAGGTTTGATTCATCCTTGTCAGGATCCCAATCAAATATATACCCCACTTTTATCCTCACAAATGATTCAGTCATTCTGCAAATAACCTATCTTCCTCTCCTCTCACTTCTTCACCCCTTGAGCCAACAAATCATTCCTGGCAACAATTGAACGAGGATGAATAAGAACCTCTTGTTCAAGGAGATAGGTTATCTTTATATTTATAGTCATAAGTACCGCTAAATTCAGGTTATAAGGGGCAAGCTCTCTTATGTCCTCCACCTTCAGGTGTTTGCGGTGATATTCAATATAATCTGAGACATAGATAATCTTATCTAATACAGACATCCCTTGATCGCCTGTAGAATGAATCTGGATAGCTTGCAGAATGTCTTCATCATGGACATTAAACCTTACCCGAGCCATAATCGCACTAAGTGGTGCATGCCATAACCCCGGCTCTTTTCGTTCCACTTCATCCAGCTCCACTTGATATATTTCAATCTGTTCCCTCATCTCATGGATTGAATATCCCTTAGCACAATCATGCAATATAGCCGCCAATTCTGCTTTTTCAGGGGATACCCCGTGCCGTTTGCTTAAAAGGACAGCCATTTCAGCTGTACTTAAGGAATGTTGAAACCTTTTTGCTCCAAGTATCTGTTGTAATTCCTTCCTAATATCTTCTATGTTCATTGATATAATCCATGGCTATAAATATATTTTTCTACACATTCAGGGACAAGACCCTGAATGGATTCATGATTAAAAAGCCTTCTTCTAATCTCTGAAGATGAAATATCCATGGAGGAGAAACCTGTTATGCTAATAATATCAATTTTCTCCTTATATCTTTCTGGAACATTCAATGGATATCCAGGTCTGCTCACCCCAATAAACCTACACAAGGAGAAGAGTTCATCAATATCCTTCCATATATTGAGTTCAGCAATAGTATCTGTGCCAGCAATAAAATATATATTTGCCTCTGCCCCATAGCTTATGTTTATCGTTTGTATCGTATCCTTTGAGTATGATTTCCCTTTTCTTTCTATCTCTATGGGTGAAACCATGAAATCTGGATATTCAGCAACAGCCAAATTAGTCATAGCATATCGAGCCTCAGGGGAATCTTCATCACCCGTCTCTTTATGAGGAGGCATAAAGCATGGGATAAAAATAACCTTTTGCAAGGAACAGGACTGTCTTGCTATCTCAGCAATCAAAAGGTGTCCATTATGAATTGGGTTAAATGTTCCTCCTAAGATGCCTATTTTTATTGTCATTTATCACCAATATTAGCAACACAACGTATATGTTGCTGTATCAATGTATTAATCCACCAATTCTACCGAGTTTTTAGCGGTTAATTCCTCTAACATCTGTGCGACACACCAGACAATCTGCTTCAACCCTTTTCCTGTTAGTGCTGAGATAGTCAGCGGCTCAATACCGATAGAATTCATAGTTTCCTTTATGCTTTCCCATTTTTCTTCTGCATCAGGCATATCCATTTTATTAATAACTACTATCTGCGGTTTTGCAGACAACTCCGGGCTATACAGCCTCATCTCTTTATTCAAGGCATGAAACCTTTCTAATGATGTCTCATCTGGCTCTAAGAGATGGATTAACACCTTTGTTCTTTCGATATGCCGTAAGAATTTATCCCCCAATCCAACACCAAGATGGGCACCAGGGACTATTCCTGGTATATCTGCGGCTACAAAAGACCTGAATTCATCTATTCGGACTACACCAAGATTAGGATACAGTGTAGTAAAGGGATAATCTCCAATCTTTGGGCGAGCAGCCGAGAGTTTAGAGAGAAGTGTTGATTTCCCGGCATTAGGGAATCCAACAATCCCAACCTCAGCCAGGAGCATCAACTCTAACAATAGCTCTCTTTTCTCGCCTTTTTCGCCTCTATCAGCGATTCTTGGTGTTTGTTTGGCACTTGATGCAAATTTGGCATTTCCTCTGCCGCCAAGCCCACCGTAAGCAGCAATTACCTGTGTTCCATGAACAATCATGTCGGAAAGCAGCTTGCCTGTCCCAGCATCAAACAGTTTTGTCCCAAGAGGCACCTTAATAATTAAATCTTTTCCAGATTTTCCAGTTTTATTATTTCCCTGTCCTGGTGATCCGCTTTGTGACCGATAGTGTCGTTTGCTTTGAAGGTCTAAAAGGGTTAAAAGGTTTTCATCTGCTTCAATGAGGACATTCCCACCGTATCCGCCATTACCGCCATCCGGACCACCATGAGGAACAAATTTTTCCCTTCTAAAGCTAACACACCCAGCACCGCCACTTCCAGCTTCTATAAAAATTTTTGCAGAATCAACAAACATAATTAAACAGCCACAACCTGAATAATTCTTTTTCCTCGCGATACACCAAACTGGACATATCCAGTTATTCTGGCATAAAGGGTATCATCGCTTCCCTTGCCAACATTTTTTCCTGGCAAAAAGTTTGTCCCCCGCTGTCTAACAATAATTGAACCACCCGAGATCAATTGACCGTCATGACTTTTTACCCCCAGTCGTTGTGAATTACTATCACGGCCATTACGACTGCTTCCTAACCCTTTTTTATGTGCCATAGCCTTATCCTCCTAAAATTTTCCGGAAATATCCGCAGATTACGCAGATTTCACAGATTAAAAGCAACACGCTAAGACGCAAGATATTGCGTCTCTACAAACAAATGGAATTAATTGTACCCTTCTCCATCTTCTTCTTAATAATCTGTGTAATCTGCGAAATCTGCGGATTAATCTTATCCTACCTTATGTCCTGTAGTGGTATGAGCATTCCCATTATGTTTATTAACCTTATTCACCATTGCCTCAATAATATCTGAGAGCAAATCTTCATCATCCCTTGTTTTGAGAGAGATACTATCCTTTTGAAGCATCTTTTTGGTTATATCCATGGCAAGGTCTTTTTTATCCTTATTAGCCACCTGTGAGGATGAGGCAAGGAAGTATTGTTCAGAGCCTCGCACACCAATCTCTGCTGCCTCTATATACTTATCTGCATAATCCTTTCCAAATCTTCTTTTTATCACAGATGCCAGATAGGTAATAGCAAGGGCTAAAAGAAAATTAAATATGGTCCCAATTACCAGCAAAACAATAAGTAGAGAAAGAAGATTACTCTCGTTCATTTTGGTTTACTCCTTAATAGTGCTTAAGTAGTCAGCTTTATTGTCCAAAATTGGACAAACCTAAGGGACTGTAACCCGCACACATTCTGGATAATTTTCTTCTATCCTTTTTAATCCCAACAGCATTGTTTCTAATATAATTGAAGATTCTTTAGCAGCTTCTTCCTTCATAATTTCAACATGCAGCATTCCTTTGCCTTTTTTCACATAGATCCTTTCAGGTAAATACCTTTTTAGTCCTTCAACCGCTGTTTGGGCTACAGCAGACACTGCCGCACAAACAATATCTCCTGGCAAAGCTATTGTCTCTTTGCTCTTATAATCCGCATGACCTGTTACCCAGAATTCAACAATTTCCCTATTACCATCCCGAACAAGGGTAATGGCAATCATGCTTGAAGTTCAGTAATTAATAATCTAGTATATGTTTGTCTATGTCCGGTTTTTTTCCTGAAATGTTTTCTTCTCTTATGCTTGATAATAGTTATCTTTTTCTCTTTTCCGTGTTCTACAACACTACCCACTATTTTAGCATTCTTTACATCTTCCCCAATAAGAATTGAATCACCATCTTTTATCATCAGCACGTGATCCAAAACAACTGTATCCCCTGGCAAAGAGTGAATCTTTTCGACATTAATCCTTGCTCCAGGTTCTACCTGATACTGCTTTCCCCCTGTCTCTACAATAGCATACATCTTGACTACGTCTCCTTTTTGCTCATCTGTTTATTTTTAACCCACATCCCTGTGTAGAAGGCAAACATTGCTTACTCTCATGGGCTTGCTCTCATGGTGGGCTGTATAGGAATCGAACCTATAACCTTGGGATTAAGAGTCCCCTGCTCTGCCAATTGAGCTAACAGCCCGATAAAAATATATTTTTTAAAGTGCGCCTGAGAGGACTCGAACCTCCACATACGGATCCGGAGTCCGTTACTCTATCCATTGAGCTACAGGCGCATTCTTGTAAAAAATTCCTGGTGCGTCCGAGAGGATTCGAACCTCCAACCTGTGGATTCGAAGTCCAACGCTCTATCCGTTGAGCTACGGACGCATATTAATTAAAATATAATACCAGAAATTTCTCGATTTGTCAACAAAAATTTATTTTAGGTGTGATAATATATGGAATCTAATAAAATAGTTGACAATACCAAGCGATGGTAGCTTGTTCATACATAGCATTGATATGGTAGCAGATTGGATTAAGTGTCATTCGACAGGCTGTTACGGAATAAGAATTTGGTACGAGAAGCACACAATATGTTGGGCTGAGCTTGCTACCATCCACTATATATGGTATGCCGTTGTCGCTGATTTTGCATTCCGTAACAGCCTGTCGAATGTCAATAAACTTTCTGGGTAACCGTTCACCACAAAGGCACGAAGACACTAAGATTTTTCTTCTGTGTGCCTTCGTGGTAAATTTCTGTTTACATGGGGACAAAATTCTAATGCAAATCCTATTATCTGTCGATAATAGAACTGAGAAGAAAGAAAAAAATGTTTGGATTTATGGATTTTTGCAACAAATGAAAAAAAAGTTGTTTTTTATTGAAAATTTTTAAAAATTTTTCTTGACAAATTCAAATAAATAAGATATTATAATTCATGATTTATGAGCCGTTAATACCTGAATTACTTTTCTACTATCTGCCTGGAGAACTGGGAGGAAAACTGGGGGATTATGAATATCTTGTTTAAGGGATATTTGTAAGTAGTCTGTGCGTAATAATTCTACTAAAATTGGTGTGTCTTGAAATAATGATTGGATGATGTGTGGAAAAGTGAAAAATTCATCACTTACAGGGAAAAAAGAGTGGCAGGTGTAAAATGGCTGATATAGGAGCGATTACAGGGGCAACACAAGCAGTAGCAACCAATATTGCAAGCATAGTCAAGAAGGATGATTTTCTGAAGCTTCTTACGACTCAGCTTAGCTATCAGGATCCATTTAAGCCCATGGAAAATACCGAGTTTGTCTCGCAAATGGCACAATTTACCTCGCTGGAGCAGATGGCAAACCTGAATAGTAGCTTTGAGAAATTTTCAAATACACTGAGTCTGGCTATGAATATGGAGACTACACTTGCTTTTTTGAGTAAGAATGTAGTGGCTAAGGATTCACTGAATGCAGAAAAAACGGTTGAGGGCAAGATAACGGGTATAGATTATACTGGAACTACTCCCAGTCTGATATTAAATGTGACTGGTGTGGGAACAAGAAATATTGGATTGGCAGATGTTCTCAAGATTGTCTCGTGAGGAGACAATGGTGAGATGTTTATATAAATTTTGGGTGCGAAAGAGTGCGAAAGTTATCACACTCCATGATAAAAATTGCTGAAGCTTAGCTGAAACATAACATTCAGCAAGAGGGGGAGGTCTTAAAATGATAGGGTCCTTTTATGCAGGTGTAAGCGGACTACAGGTTAATCAACTATGGTTAGACATTGTTGGGAATAATTTAGCTAATGTCAACACTACCGGCTTCAAGAAATCACGCCCTATTTTTGAAGATATCTTGAACAAGAACCTCAGCCCTGCAGAGGAGCCTCGGGATACAGTCGGTGGGGTTAATCCCAAACAGATTGGAACCGGAGTAATGTTGGGTGCGGTTGAGACGCTTTTTAATCAAGGAATAGACCTTATTACCAATAATGCTACGGATTTAGCCATTGTTGGTGAAAATAGTTTTTTTGTCCTTGATGATGGTTTCAGCCCAAGTGCTCTTTATACCCGTAATGGGACATTTAAGTTTGATGCTGACGGTAATCTGGTAAATCAAGAAGGCTTAAATGTTCAAGGATGGAATGCCTTAAGGGAAGCAAATACTAATTATTTGGTTAGGAATAATACTGATAAGACAGTGATTGATACCCATAATGCTGTTGAAGGCATTAAGATGGTTCTTGATGATATCATACCTGCTAAGGCAACTACCAAATTTACCTTTGAGAATGGTCTTGATTCTAAGCAAAATGTTGCTATTGATCCAGTTAATTTTAGCTTTACAAAGAATATTGAAAGTATGGTGCCTATCTCTGCAGGGTTAAAGGGTGTTACTATTAATGCTGCCTGGGCTGCTGCTGGATTTAATAAAACACCGGATGGACTGATATCAATTAATGGTGCTGAGTTTAAGATTGGTGGTGAGGGTGGTAAAAGCACTCCTTTAGAATTAATGAATGCTATTAATGATTCTTCTCAAGCCAATGTAACCATAGAAACTGATCCTCCAAACGCATCTATAACTAATAAATTTAAGATAACACCTAAATCAGGGGCAGATGTTATTCTCACTGAAACCCCGGCTACCTTTGGTCATGGATTCTTTACCCAATCAATGATTAAGGCAGGTAGCAAAGATAATCCTTATACATACGATACCAGTTTTAGTCGTCAGATACAATTTGAGCACCTACTTGATCCCAATAACCCTGATAAGAATTATTATCGCTGGCGGGCAATAGATCCTATTACAACAGATTTATTGACTACAAATGCCTATCATTACGAGCAAGGGGATGTGTTGCAGGGGCAGGGTGCTATTGACCCTGGTTTTGTAATTGGGGAAAAGATAAAATTAGAGTCGTTTACTATGAATGTTCAGGGCGTGCCACAGATTATATGGTATGCGAATATTTCGAACCCTGATATAGACCCTACTACCTTGCGGGTTTATTATAATGATCCTCAAAGCAATGTAAACAGGGTTGTTAATTATGGCAAGTGGGATGAGGCTGCTATTATGGCAGGGAATTCAGCGGTTTATTACTTTGATGATAATGGTGGTGATGCAAGGTTTGGTGGGTCTAAGAATGGTCTTGACAAAATTGTCTTTAGCACAGCACTTCTTACCCCTACCCTTTCTGTTCCTCAGGCAGTCATTACCGTGGATTATAAAAGAAATGGGTTTAATATGCATAATTCGACAATAGACCCTGCCAGCCTGAAGATAAAACAAAATGGGGCAGATGTGCCAGCCTCTTTATGGAAGTTTAATGATAATCAGGGGATTGGTGGGAACGACCAGGTAACGTTCTATTCTGCAGCAAGCAAGAATGAGGTGGTAGTTAATAATCTGGATATATCCAAATCATTTGCTTCAGCTGGATTTAACTGGAATGCACCCATAGGATTATCTACTGTATGGTCAGCAAGTGTCTGGAATTCTTCGATTCGTCTAAAATGGGCTGATGGAGAATGGAGATCAGGTGCTCTAAGTTCATATACTCGTGTTGAAGACTTTATATTTGCTGTGGAGGATAAAACAAAGGGTAAGGTAACCCTTACATATGATTCACAAACAGACAGGTTTATTATGAAGAATAGTGTAGCTGTTGATGCGTATCAAACTACCTTAAATGGGTTCTTCAGTCTTGCCAAATTAAAGGGTGAGGGGACATCGGTTCCAGCATCAACTGCAGTGGTTACTACTGGTTCATGGATACATTTTGATGCTGGAGAAAATCCAATAAGCAGGGATGAGGTTGTGTCCAATTGTCTTGATACCAAACAACTCTTTAAGAGGGCAGGGTTTAATAATGGCGGACCTACGGAGAGCAGTGTTATTACCTTTATCTGGACAGATGGCACTATTAATTCTGCTACAAATACGTTGATGTCTTTTACATGGACAAGTAATACATTGAGTTCTTATACAACGAATGTTGATTCCTTTATTAACCATGTAAATGATGCGGTAGAGATAGGAAGTGGGGTGAGTCGTCCATTGCCTGTTATCTTAAGGTATGATCCTGTCCTTGACAAGTTCACCATGGTCAATACCAATCATCCGTCATACCATGTCTATGTGAGGCAAAGTCATCAGAATGGGTTCTTAACCCATGCAAAGCTCTTAACGGATGCGAAAAATTTAGCTGAGATCCCGAATTCAATCATTGATAGTGATGATATTGTTACTGCTGATTATTATAGCAATAAGAGTACGAATGCAGCTGGGATATTAGAATTAGATGCTAAGGGAAAGGTGATTAATAATTTTGTTGATACAGAGGCTGCCCCTGTGGTTATGAGTACTAACAAGATCATGGGTTCAGGTGTGAGCATTAACATGGCTGGCGGGTGGGGACAGTTTCCAAAGGGGATGGTAGATGGGACAGTTAGTATTGGCACTCGATCAGGAACATATACCTCCAGATTTATAAATTCAGACAATTATGCTACGGTTCTGGATCTGTTCCAGGAGATAAATAATAGTCAGGCTAAGGTTAATATTGCTTATCATCCGGATACAGATAAGGTAAGTATTGCCACTATTGGAGATGGTGATGAGATTGTATTAGAGGAATCAGGACTGACTCCTCTGTTCTCTACCTTTAATATTACTACTGGCAAGGTAGTCGGTGGAAACAATAATGGGGTAATTGACCTGGATACAGAGCGTCCTACAGCCGTTGATGGTTGGCTGGAAACCACAGGTTTGTATGGGACTGGTAAGGATTATTTCAGGGTAAATATTGAGTCAAATGAGATAAAAAATGACAGGATAGGTGAAGGCGGGAAGGGGATGCGAGGTAGTCAGATTCTTGATGAAAAGTATACTCAAACCACTATTCTAAGCACTGTCAATTTTTTAAGTGCAGATGTTGATGAATCTACTATTACGGTTTATGATATCGCTACCGGGGTGATTGTTCCAGAAGGAAAACCAGCTGTTGCAGGCGGGGTTTATTGGAAATTCTCTGACAATACAGGACCAGGAAGCAGGGATGAGGTTAAGCTGAAGAATAATGCTGCTGCTGGTGTTTATAGTGTAAGCTATACCAGATTAAATGCTTTTAATCTGTCTCATGCAGATGTTGATGAGACAAGCCTTGTGGTAAAGGTGGCTGGAAGGATATTATCCAGGAGTGAGTATGCATTCTTGAATGGTCAGGGAACAAATGGGTTAGATAAGATAATTATCCAACCTACTATAAGCAAGAAATCACCAGGAAGCATTGGATCCGGCGATATTACAGTAAGTTATCGACGGACCAAGCCGCAGGCAGTTGATTTCTTTATTCCCAATGGGAATGGTGGTGCTGAAAGTATTCGTTTTATACCCAATAGCAGTCCAGACACATATGAACGTGGCGGGGATGCTTATAAGGCTGATTCAAGCCAAATGGGTAGGGCTGCATTGAAAGACGAGAATGTTGCGGAACAGAAATATAAGCATAAGATAAGCACGGATCTTTATGATGCCTTTGGTATTGCTCATAAGACAGATATAATCTTTGAGAGATTGAAGGAAAATAAATGGTTGTGGACAGCCATGAACCCTGTGGAAAAGGAAAAGATAGCTGGATATGGCTTGTTAACGTTTGATGGGTCGGGAAAATTTGATATTGAGAATTCTGAAATCTTTGGTTCACCATCAGACCCAGGGATGATTGGCGGTAAGTTTAAGGGTATCTATTTTGACCCGCCAATAATGGCTACACCACCAGAGTCTGGCGGTGCACCACCAGCAGAAGAGGGTGTAAATACGGTCAAGATTGAGGTTGGTTTTGATCTGCTCCAGCAGACAAATAATGATATTAAAATAACAGAGAAAGATGGTGTAGCAATGGGTAAACTGTTGGCAGAGAAGGTAAAGATCCGTGATGACGGCAATGTTGTTGCTACTTATGATAATGGACTGAACCTTATCATTGGTCAGATAGCGACAGCTTATTTTGTTAACCCCTCTGGTCTTGAACGAAACAGTGGCACTAATTTCAGAGAAACGGTAAATTCTGGTGATCCGCAGATTGGTGTGCCAGGAGATAATAGTCATGGGATGCTTAAGGTAGGACACCTTGAGGGCTCAAACGTTGACTTGATAAAAGAATTTGCAGATATGATCATTGCTCAGCGGGCGTTCCAGGCTAATGGAAAAACAGTAACAACCGCAGACCAGATATTCCAGGATATAACTGGGTTGAAGAGATAACGGTAGCAGTAGTAAGTGAAGGGTTAGGCTGAGTGTGATGAGCAGGTAGTAGTGAGCACCTTTAGGTGCGTTTTGCAGTAGACAGTTATTAAAAAGAATTTTGCGAGGCGTGTTGAAGTAATTCAACACGCCTTTTTTGTTTTTCAACCTATTTCAACCTATGTGGTTGAAATTTACCATGCAGTAACGCACTACTTGCTATTTTGGTAACAGTTCAGCTAACCGCAGAGACGCAAAGACGCAGAGAATAAAT
>DYDG01000138.1 GCA_020717845.1 Marinifilum sp.
GCAGTGTGGGAATGGGAGAACAGAGCGAGGACAGGAGAGTGATACGAGGTGCAGAGGCAGCATCTCTGGCAGATGTTGCCTCCACACCCCACACCCCACACCCCACACCACTCTATAATTTGCCCACCACTCTCCCCTTCCTGCACCGCTCTCAAGGTAGCACACCACTCTTTCGTTTCTTTTCGTTCTTGCTTTGCTTTTTTGTGGTGGGTGAGATTAGCTTACAACACATCATCTGGTAGTGAAAGATGTATATTTGCCACTACATATTGTATCCAATGATAGCTTGTAAGTTATTCTCACCCACCACTACATTTTGGAGCTCCATGAGGCATCCAAACGGGTCATTTACCAGTTGGTAGAATGGCATACCATCTATCCAATCTTTGGTTTGCATATACCGCAGAATGTAGGGATCCTTACAAAACATCTGGATGGGTAGAGATTGTTACACGTTGCTTTGTTTGTCCTGCGTTGATGGAATAGATGGGTTAGCACCCATCCTACAACTTGTAATTGCACAGGCTGCTAAATCGGGTAAATTGTTTACTCTACCCTAAACCTTACAGGCAGGAGATACCAAACACAAACAGGAGAATCATTTACACTTGGTTTTGAAAACTGCCACCTGCGTACAGCCTTTATGGCATTCTCAGAAAATGAAGGGAATTGCTTCAAGTCATCCTGAATAACCTCTATCTTAACTGGATTGCCATCCTCATTAACCAGAATCTTCAGTAGAATTAGTCCTTTAATACCCTTGCAAGCTAATGGAGGATATTCTATGTTTATGCACTTAATCACCCTGATAGGTTCATCCAGTTCAGAAACATCAGCAACTATTTCTTCTGAACCTTGTTCTGTTAGCCCCTTGCCTCCTTCAACTCCCATGATAGGCTTTTCTATTACCGCTGGAGGGGCTATGATATGAGATGGTTCAACGCTTGGTACTACTATGGGATTAACCTCTGGCGTGTTGCTTTCTTGAGCTGCTAAGGGTACTACCAAGGGCAATGGACTATTTACTGGCTTTTCTTCTGTAACTATTGGGGGAGCTATTGATGGGTTTGTCTGTGGCTCTACTATTTTCATGTCTTCCTTGCTGTAGTTTAGCTCTATAGCAATTGGTGGTTGGATAGATCTATCACCATCATGAGAAGGGATAAAGAAAATAAATCCATGTATCAAAAGCGAGGTAAATAAAGAAATACCCATAATCTGACGATCAAAAGCAGGTGCATATTGCCATAATCGGCTGCATTGTGTTTCTGTATTCCTATGATTGCGGTTGAACATGAATTGCTAACTGACTCACCCCCAGTCCCTTTAAGAGATCAAGAAGATGAACCACCCTCCCATGAAAGACTTTTTCATCAGCAGTGACAATCACCTGAATCATTGGATTATCCTTGACTTGTTTCCTAATAGCCTGAGCAAGGTCATTTTCATTCACATAATATCCATTGTAAGCAAGCTTACCCTTAGTATCCAAGAACACGGTTATCGGTTTATGAGACAATGTCTGCCCATGAACAGCCTTTGGAAGTTTTATTCCAAAACCTACAGGTCCAATAACCTGTGCTACTAAAAGAAAGATTATCAGGATAACGAGAATAATGTCCACAAAAGGTGTAATATTTATCTCTGTAAGCAGGTCTTCGTCATGATGTTTCATTGTTTACCTTTCTCTTTCTCATATTCTACCTGCCCTTTATCCTGATAATATATCTTCAATACCATGTGGGCTAAGGCATCCGTATAAACCATCATATTATGTATCTTCTTCTTAAAAATATTATAAAATATTGCTGCTGGAATAGCTACAAAGAGTCCCATGGCTGTAGCGACAAGGGACTCGGCAATGCCTGCTATGACTGATTCTTCGCCCTGTCCTGAGATAGCCAGATCCTTGAATGAGCGGATAATTCCCAGAACCGTGCCAAAAAGCCCGATAAACGGTGCATTTGCCCCAAGTGTTCCTAAGAATGCCAGCCTTTTTTCTAAATTCATCCTGGCAATCGTTTCTTCCTGTTCCATTACCTCCCTCATGGCATCAGGGCCAAGATGAGATGCCTCTATCCCTGCCTTAATAACATGAGCAGTCGGGGATGGATAATCGGATAGCACTCTTGATACCTCTGATAGTCCATCTGATTTGAAGGCACATTTATTCATGGCATCCCAGAGCCTTTTTGTATTCTGACCCAATTGATAATAGACAACACCCTTTTCAATAATCACAGCTATGGATAAAACGCTTAAAATAATAAGCAGCCCAAGTATCCAATTGCTTCCACCAAGGGCAATATTCATCAAAACTTGTGTCAAATTCATTATTTTCTCCCAAAAATAGATGGTGAGTGAGAATAGTTTACTATAATTCGATTACGATGTAGTGAGCACCTTCAGGTGCGTTTTTAAGTATACCCTATGTGTCGATACATTATTGTTACGGGTCTAAAGACCCTCATTACTACAGATTTGCAGCAAATCACCCTAATTGCTCAGATTAAAACCTCAGCTCAAACCCTCCCAAACACATAAATCCAAACATCAACGACTCCTTCCGTTGCTTAAAATCATCTGTGTAGTAATAATCGTAAACATTCTTGTGATTATAGAGGTTCAGGAATTGAAAATATGTGGAGCTTCTTTTAAACAACCTTTCAACCTTGATATCTAATGCCTCATACCGCGGCATCCTCATGGAATTATATTTTCCCCAAACAGGCTTGTAGATCATTGCCGTTGTTGTCCCATATTCAACTACACTATCTAAAGGTGTATAAGGATTTCCTGTATTTAGCTGCCATTTCCCGGACAGCCTCCATTTTGGGGTAAGCTTGTAATTACCAACAATGGACAATGTATGCCTTCTATCCTGTGATGTGGGATAGAACTCAGCATCATCTGCCACACCTTCTCCTCTGTTTTCAAGCAGGTATTTATCATCCCCCCTTGTTCTTTCACTCTTAGACCAGGCATAGCTTATCCAGCCATCGAGTTTTTTCCCTTCTTTTCGCTGCAAGAAAAATTCAAGCCCATACGCCTTGCCTTTGCCCTTGTTGGAAAAGTTAAGTTTATTATCCTCAACAATCAGGTCTTTCAAATCCTTGTAATAGGTCTCTACCTTCAATCGCATATCATCGGTAAGTTTTTTTCCCATACCCACGATATAATCAATACCCTTCTGTCTTTTCAGGTTTGGATTGCCCATCTGTTCATCAATCCAATATATATTTGTTGGAAATTGGGAGTTGTGTGCATATGCAAGCTTCAGGCTTGTCTTATCTGAAATATCAAACTTAAGGCTCAATCTCGGTGTCAGGGCAGTATCATTGACAAGGTCAAGAGATTCATGCCGCAAGCCAATGTCTGCTGTAAGCCTTGGAGATAGCTTCCATCTATCCCATGTATAAAAGCCGATGTATCTGGCATCCTTTTTAAAATCATATGGCTTTATTTCCCTTTTCTTTATCAGCGTCTCAGTCCCCTCTATCACCTCATAATCAAAACTGCCAGAAAATTTCACTTTATTATCAGAAATATAGATACCAGATCTTAGCTTATGTGAGGGAGTAACCTGCCAATCAAGATCACTCTTCAGGTTAATATCCATTGGATTCATATCCTCTTTCCATATATATTCAGGATGATGAAGATCAAAGCTGCCCTTATCCAGACTACTGGAAAGGGTTGTCTGAAGAGAGATGTCTTCTTTTAGTATCCATTTATGATCAACACCCATTATTCCTGTCTGATAACTATACTTAAATCTGCCTCCTTCAAGCTCTGGATCATCCTTTTCCTCTATTTTCATATCCATGCCCTCACCAGCATAGACACTAAAAATAGTCAATTTATGCTCTGGTGAAAGATCGAAATAAAGCTTGGAGAAGCCATCATTAAAATAAGGGAAGACAGTAGATTCCTTGCTATCTGTAAAATACTTGGCAAGAAAGTCATAATAGGTTCGTTTAGCAGATAAAAGGTAGGAAGATTTTTCCTTTTTGATTGGTCCATTCAAGAACAATTCAGTGGTTGTTGGAGAAACATCCAATAGTCCTGAAGATTTCTTCAAATCCCCTTTTTTATATTTGACATCAATTACACCAGCTAAGGAGTTTCCACCCTCTGCTGGAAATCCACCAGCATAAAAATCCACATCCTCAATGAGTCTGGTATTAAACATTGTCATCATCCCGCCCCAGCGATATGGCCAATCAATAAAAACCTGATCCAGCATATAAATAGTTTCCAATGGATCGCCGCCTCTAATAAACATCGCTCCTGAGAAATTACCGGGGGTAATTACCCCTGGCATTGTTTTCAATGTCTCAGATAGGTCATTAAAAAGATTAACCGAGCTATTTTTTATCTGACCAGCATCAATCGTCTCTTTGCTGATAATCACCTCTTCTTTTGGAGAGGGTTTTGGTGCTGCCACCACAAACTCTTCACCATAGAATGTCAATGATGGAGAAAGCTCAAAATCAGCCCTCACTGTTTCACCAGGGATAACCCTGACCCTTTTTGCAGCAGGATTATACCCTTTACCCTTAGCCTCTACCTGCCATTCTTCTAAGAGAATTCCTATAGAAAAATTCCCTTCCTTATCGGTAATGGTGCGGTATGTCTTGCCGCTGCTGTGGACAATCTGTATCTGTATCCCTGACAACGGCTTTTTTGCAATACCATCCAGCACAACCCCAGTAATTGTACCAGAATCTTCAGCATGAATGACATTGGGGAAAAGAAGAAGAAGCATGGTAAGAGCCAGAAAAATGGTTTTTTGATGGGACACAAGTATCCTCCTTAGCAGATAATATGTCATTATATCCTACTTAAAACTTTTTGTCAAGATTTTTGTTCCGATGCGTAATGGGTCAGTGAACGGATGGAAGGTGAATAGTGAAAAGTAAGTAGTGTCGCGTCAAATCTCAAGTGTCGGGTAGCTGCAGGGCTTGTCCCTGCCAATAGGCGACCACAAGGGTCGCAGCTACAAATCTGTCAAAGGCGTTAAGTTTCCGTAGCTGCAGGGCTTGTCCCTGCCAATGCGACATATATTTAATACCGTTTTTTTGTTCACGGTGTCAAGTGTGTCCAATT
>DYDG01000139.1 GCA_020717845.1 Marinifilum sp.
TATGGTGAGGAGATACTGGAGGTGCTGCAAGGCTGTGCCACAACTCAAGACTTAAAAGGGGTTATGAAGTGAAGGGTTGTGAAGGAATTATGCATTTTGAAGTCGAACAAGAGATCTGAACTTAAAGATTAACCACAAAGGACACAAAGAAATCACAGAGTACACAAAGATTCTTTTCTTAGTGAATTTTGTGTATCCTTTGCGTACTCTCAGGAGATGTAACCTATGAAAAATTAGCGAATCTTCGGGATATTGCTTCTATACAACCTGGTAACCCTTGTACATGGATATTTCATTTTGCCCGGATTGAAGAGACATTTGTTCGCACTGCAAGCAATAATACTGGCAATGAAGCAGCATTAAGAGAGTGGTTTATGACCCCTATGAGGATAGGAATGACGATCCATTGATTGATCGTCTGACTATAGAAGTGGAGGAAGTAGAGGAAGTAATAGAAGTGATTAAGAATGATATTGGCAACAAACATACAGAGACATATGCTGATAAGATAAAAGAGGTATTATGTTGGCTGTTAGCCGGCTGTCCATCATCTGCCTATGCTACTGCTATTGGTTCTACTGGTTGGAGTAAGTCTTATCAGATTACTGAGGCATGGGATTCATATTATGTTCGTCTCAACCCAAGCTCGGCTTATCATCATGAAGGCCTCGAGCCTCGATTGGGCCGGGTAGATTATAACATAGAAGAAGCAGGTATTCCACCAGGAAGCACAGAAAAAGCATGGTCTTGCTGGCTTCGTCTCCATAATCAGTCACAACGCATTTTGGAGGTAAAGATGGCAACAGCAGCTCCAAGGTTAGTTGTCTTTAACCTTGGGATATCTGATCTTGCCAAGTATACTGAAGGGAGTTATTATAATACCCTGACCTTTACCTTGATGCCTATTGTAGGATGATTCAGCAGCAGGGTCTGGCTGCCTTTCTCTATCGCAAAAGTCATCTATTCAACCACAATTATTTCCTTACCACTTGTCCATATCTTACCGTTTTCATCAGTAACGCTAAGGACACAGAAGTAACTGCCTGATGAGACGATATTGCCGGATTTATTCCTGCCATCCCAGATAAGGGTTTCAAGAGGCGTTCCATTCCCGGCAAGGACATTTATTATCTTATTATTCATGTCAGCAATCCTTAATTCCCAGTTATTTATTTGTGTCTGGATAATTACCCGCAAAATAAGGGCAACGCTGTCTAAGGTTCCATCACCATCTGGGGTAAAGATCCTTGTATCAGGGAAGATAAAGACACACGGCTGCAAAAACTCTGATTCAGAAGGTGTTATTGTTCTGGCTATTTCCTTAACTGGTACTGGCTCTGATATGGTAATCGCTACCTCAGCAGCAATAATCATAGCCGGCTTTTTCTCTGCGACCTCTGCGTCTCTGAGTGAGACAATCTCTGGAGCAATCGTTACCTCAGACCATTCAGAGACAACCACAACAGGCTTCTTCTCTGTTGCCTCTTCTCCGCCTTTTTCGCCCTCTGCGACTCTGCGTGAGGCAATCCTCTCTGTCACCCCAAAGCATCGAGTTATTGCTGCCCTATGGGTTAATCCCAGATCATCAAAGCTGGTAAAGGCATAATCAAAGCGATAGTCATGGGATAATACCCCAAACCCAAAGCTTAACCCCTGTTTTACCTGTCCCAGCCTTGCCCCAACTCTTGCCATGATCCAATTGTCATAAGTATACTCTGCCCCAAGGCTTAAAGATGGGTTGCCATCTATAGGCTTATTAATATCACCGGCTATGGTCAGGGAATCATTCTCGGTTGGTATCTTATATCCTGCACCAAGGTTAAGGGCTAATGGTGAGGGGGATGATTCCTCGCCTAATTTTATCTTAGTGCCAAGATTCTGGATGGTAGCACCAAGTAAAAGGTTGTTATTAATATACCTTGAACCCATGTCTAACCCCACAGAGACAGCCTTCTTATCCTTTAGCTGCCGCTGGATAATCTTTGGGGTTAATCCCCAGTCAATGCTACCTCTTTTGGACGCATAGCTAAGGGAAAAGCAGGTATCATGATTATTAAATTTGCCTGTTTCCTGTGCCTGACGATTACGAGCCATGTCCTCAGCATGCAAAAAGATAAGGCTGGCACCTATACTCCTATCATCATCAATTGGCTTAGCAAAGGCTAAATACTCACTGGCAATATCAGCCAGCCACTCTGTGTGCATAAATAATAATTCCTGCTTTTCTATCCCGCATAATCCGGCAGGATTCCAATAATTGCTGCTGGCATCATCAGCTATGGCACAAAATGCCCCACCCATTCCTGCTGCCCTGGCACCCATGCCAATCCTTAAGAAGGCATTGCCTGCCACACCTGCATCGTCTGCCTGAACTGGCCGAAAAGTTGAGGATAGTATTAAGATTGTTAGTATGATTACACTTAGTTTGTTCATTTTACTTCACCTGCCTTGTTATCATATGATAGGAGGTAATACCACCATTTACCACTTACCATTTGCTTGCTTTTTGTGCATCATTTCCGCACCACACACGGTCAGCACATGCCTACCTTATCACCGTCATCTTGCCTACCTTTCTCTCTGCCTTCATTTTCACCATATAAACATACATACCGCTTGAGACCTTATCCCCCTCACTATTTCGACCATCCCATCGGCATAGCCCATTCTGGGATACCAATGTTTGGACAAGCTCACCGTCTAAGGTATATATCTCAACAATCACATTCTCATCTGATGGTAATGGGCCAAAGCTCATATAGTCATCTGTGGTCATGTCAAATGGGTTAGGATAGTTTACCATTTCAGAGATACCCATTACCTTTGGGGTATAAGCCAATACAGAATAATACGAGAAATGGTCTACATTAGCTACAACCCTGTTTGCCTCTGGTTCAACCCATGAATCCAGAATTATCTCAAACCGTTGGGTTTGCTCATTCAACCTGAACATACGCAGGCTGGTTTCAAAAATGGCTGTCCCATCAACAAAACCATCCTGGTTGTTATCCGGGTACGAAATACTTATGGTCACCCTTTCGTTAAATTGATGAACAGGCTGATTATTATTATTCACCGCAACAAATTCATAGGTTACTGACCCTGGTATTGGCTCCATAGAAGGGTCAGCTATGGCTGCAACCATACCTGTAGACACAATTGAGGCTGTTGCCGTTACAAGGGTTATGCGGACATAACTATCCACAGGCAGGACATCTGGTGGAATTATTACCTCAGCTGTTTTGTCCTGTGATTGCACCTGTCCGCCATGCTCTTCTTCAATCAATTCACCTGGTGCAAGTAGGGCTACAGTCACCCTATCCTGCCGCACATCTGCATCCTGCCCCTGTGGCCAGCCGTCTCCACTATTATGGATATGGAAATATGAGTCAGATGCAGTTACGTTAACCGTGCAACTGCCTGAGATGGCACCTGGCGGAGGGACAACCTTGAGATAAAATGATTGCGTCTGGTTTGGGTTAATATGAAACGGCAGGATCAGGGCAGCATCCTGCTGGTTTTTAACCAACAACGCTGTCCATGTGCCCCCTTTACTAATTAGCGAAAATGAGAGGTAAATATCATCTACCCCATTGCCTGTATTTGTAACCTGATAATGATAGTAGGCAGGGCTGCCTGCAGATACTTCCTGAATATTACCTGTGGCATTTGTCATGCTTATTTCATGCACCTGTCCCACACTAAGGGTTGTTGGCAGACAGGTGATTTTCTTGCCATTATACCTGAGCACCACATCACCTGGTTGGTCAACCCCATCAACATAGGCAGCGGTACCATTATCCCCGCCATTGGTGATAGCTGTCCCACAAGGTGTGGGTTCAGCATACACCAATGGTGTAAAAAGCATGGAGGCACACCACAGGCATACCCCCATCAATATTAACTTAGGATTAATGAATAACCGCTGCAATTTATAGCCTCCACAGCTTGATATACTTAGTCGATTCTCACCTGATAGTACAATCTGCCAGCTGTATCCTTAGCTACTGTACCCAGATCGAACTGAACTACACCACCAGCATTAAACTGTGCTCCATCAGTATCAACAGCAGTATCTGTTCTTGTACCTGCTCCAGCATATGTCTCTCCATCTGTCCCCACTTTGATACTATTAGCAACATAGGTAGTATGCCTTGGGATCATATCCGTTACAGTAACATCATTAGCCACTGCACTTCCTGTGTTTTCATACCTGATGCAATAGGTTACAAGTGAGCCAGGGACATTTGCATTGGATCCATTATAACCAGTTGCCGTTCCCACATCATATGTCTTAGCCAGAGCGATCATGGCTGAGCTGCAGGTTGTGTTCCCACTATCGGTTAAGCTATCAGTTCCGCCATACTCCCATGCTCCAACAATATATGCTGACCCATCATTGACCGTTGAAGCAGTAACAACAAATGTATCCGTATCATTGTCATTGGCAGAATCAGGTATCGTTACCTGCACCGTAAATGTAGCCATAGCATCCTCAGCTATGGTTAAGCTGCCAATTGATGCCCCATTTTTTAATATGTCTACGTTCCAACCTGATGACCCAATTGACAGGGTGAAAACATCCGTAGCATTACCCAGATTGGACAGTTGATATTCATAATTAACTGTCTTTGCAGGCCAGTCCGTCTGATCACCTGGCAATGTTCCCCACTTACCACCATATATCTGTCCTACAGTAACAGTAGCTACAATACAGGTAGCGGTCTTGGTGTTGCCCCCGTTAATCTTAAATGTTGCTACAACATCACCCGCTGTATTGGCTATACCATCGCTGCCAGAATCACCACCGCTGACAATATTTTCCCCTGCTGTTGTCCCGCTTGTCCCTGTTTCAGCAAGCGTTAGTGCTGGTGCAACAAACAGCAATGCTGCACTAACCGTCCACAATAACAATCTTCGCATCTCATTCCTCCTTGATTTTAATAGGCATATTGATATTCAACATGCTGTGATTTTGCATAACAGTTCAGCTAACCGCAGAGTCGCAGAGACGCAGAGAATAAATTAGAGGACAGAACATAGATGAGAGACTACAGATTCTTTCTTTTTGCCTTTCTATGTTC
>DYDG01000140.1:0-4678 GCA_020717845.1 Marinifilum sp.
TTATCAAAAGCAAGGAATCGGTTACCGTTAGAGATATGGAAAAAACTTCATGCGTGGATAATTGAGCAAATAGGAGAGGAATTTAAAGAAAAGAATTTGTGGAAAGGACATCGGATGATAGGAATTGATGGAAGTTGTGTTAGTATGGGGGATGAGAAGGAATTAGCAGAGGAGTTTGGCAGGAGTGGTTCAAAAGAAAATAGCAGTCGATTTCCGATTGCCAGAGTGGTATTTGGGTTTACACTGGATACGATGACCGTAATAGGTCATAAAATTGGAAGTTATAAGACGGGTGAAAATAAGTTATTTTCAGACCTTATGCTGACATTTTCCGTTGGGGATTTAATTATTGGTGATCGTCGTTATGCTGGAGCAAAGCTGTATGTAGAGTATACGAAAGCATGGCTTGAGTTTATCACAAGGGCACATCAACGATTAAAGGTAGCATTGTTAAAAATAGTTGAAGTATTAGGTAAGGATGATGTTATCGTAGAATTGCCTATCTCTGAGGGCTATCGTCGCAAGGATCCAAGCCTTCCCAATGTTATTCTTGTGAGGGCAATTAAGACAGAAGCGACGATTCGAGGGAAGAAAGAATCATTTTGGTTAATGACCTCTTTGCTTGATGCAAAGAAATATCCAGGACAAGAGATTAAGTTATTGTATAAAAAGAGATGGAAAGTAGAAGGGTTGATTGAGGAAATAAAGGTTTGGTTAAGTGCAGATATTTTAAGGTCAAAAACAAAGGATGGGATTTATAAAGAGCTATATGCACGAATTATTGCGTTCAATTTGGTACATTGGTTGATATTAAAAGCTGGCAAGAAGCATCAGAAGGATACTGAAAGAATTAGTGTTGCAGCTACACTTAGATTAACTGCTTCATATAGTTTGAAAATAAGTACAGCACCTGCCTGGATGTTGCCTTCACTTTATGAAGAGTTGCTCATGAAGATAGCATATTCAAAGGTTCCATATCGGCCAGGTAGAAATGAACCACGGTTGAAGAAACGAGAAACAAAACATTATTCGGCATTAAAGATATCCCGTGCAGAATGGAGGGTTATGAATGAAACCGTTTCTTAAGTCAGTGCCATTCGTCGCTGTCCCTAATTTTCCTACTACTATTATTTGCTCTCGCCACAATTTTATCCTTACCTGCCCATGAATAACAACACCTTTTTTGCAATCTGTTAGGCACGAGGAATACACAGAAGGCAGGCTACAGGGGACTGCCTCAAATCATCAATCCAATCTTGACTGAACCCACGCTCCGATCGTTCAGGATATGTATCCTGAACGATCGAGCATTGCAAGCCAGCAACAAACCTCGCTGAGAGGTAGGCAAAGATAGGATAAATATCCCCAAATCAATGTTTCGCTCAGGATGAATATCCTGAGCGATCAATATTACAATGGACTGATAGTCTCGATAGTTAGCACACTTTGACTCGTCTGTTAGCCAGATTAGCCAGACCCTGCTTATCTCAGCAGCAAAAACAGCACCCCTATCACGGGAAGGACAGCTTGTTTGGTTATTCGTCTGGCAATCTCTATTGGGATATATGGTTTCCAATCATAAGCTTTTTTGATTCTTATGACATATTCTTTTCCCCCCATAAAATTCAATTTATTAGATATGCTCATACAAACCTCACATGATCCCTCTTCAAGGCTGCATACCTTTACCCCTTTATAAAGTGTACCCTCAGGATTAATCTTATACTCATCCTGAGTCAACACAAGGGTACTTAGTTTGCCTCCTTTTCTTGATACTATCTTTAATTGCATGGCTGGAAATATATTTTTATAATATGTGGTTTCCCCAATAGCAAAGGGTATCTTATCTTTTTCAAGTATTTCTAAACCAGATAGTTGTATATTACAGGCATAATGTCCACCATGTATCAAAAATTTTCCCTGAGATATTTTCTGTCTCATGACGTCTTTTTTGAATCGTATCTCATATTTAGAATCAGATAAATAGATGTTAATATCATCCATAGCAGCTGGTTTTTGTTCTTCCTTCAAAAGTTCTATATTTACATATGGTTTAAGCACCTTAAAATCTTCTTCAAACTCAAACCTGAGTGTTGCTAATTCAGCCATATTTTTAATACTATACCCAAGTCCGTCTATTTGTTCTTTAGCGGTAGGATAAACATCCAGCTCTGACTTCAGCTCCTCATATACCTTATTAAATTCTGCATCTGCATTAGCCTTGTATCCCTTGCTCATATAACACGTTGCCTTGATAAATTTATCAATAAAATACCGATCACTAATCATAATCTTTTTTTCTTCCATATTTTCAGTAAGGATAAGTTCTTTAGCAGCAAGGGTTCTCGCATCAATAAACTTATCCATCACATCTCCTGCGGTTTTTATGAGATTTGATTGTTGGTCTTCGTCAACCAGATTTATTTTATCTAAGTATAAACCGGTTATCTTAAGACACAGATTTTTAAATTCTTCATTAAATACATCCATAACTACTATCTTCTCAAATCCAATTTTCATGGCTTTTTCAAGGTCAAGCATTGCTTCCTCATTCATACCCATCTCAAGATAGGACATGGCTCTTCCCAGAAAAGCGTCTACGAATGCAGGATCATGCTTTATTGCCTCAGAAAATAATGACACAGCCTTTTTTAGTTCAGGATAACTACTCCCAATGATAGCAGCCTTAGCCTTCCGAAGTTCTGTTAACTTGTATTTTTTATAAAGCCCATCAAAAAATTCAGAAAAAGAAACCACATCCTTTTTCTCCTCCTTAAAACACTCACGAATATCTACAATACTTATATTCTTTTTCATAAATAAGCTATCAAGAGAATCCTTAGCCTGACTCATTTCCTTAATCCCGCGATTAAGGGCACGGTTACCAAGCTTATAACATTTTGCAGCATTTTTATTTAACGCCGCAGACTTTGTGGTGGATTCTTCTATATCTTGAGATATAGGGCTATCCTCTATGCCTAATATATTAGACGGCTGTTCACCCTCCATAGTTGAGACTGTGGGCATATCCTGGGATACAGCTTCCGCATTCTCACTTCCAAATTCCGCATTTCTGATTGTGGACATATCCTCTCCATATCCATTTGCAGATAAAAATAACACCAGGAAAAATCCAATCGCTAATCGTAATTTCATTGATAGCCCTCCTTTAATATAATGGGTCAGCGAACGGTAGGGAAGCCTCTCCCTAACCCTCTCCCACAAGGGGCGAGGGAAAGAGAAATATGCGGTGTTCACATTGTACTGCATATCTTGCATTTATCGCTTTGCCTCGTACTTCCGCAACCCACACCACTCTTTGTGCCTCATTTCTTCTCTGTTCCCGCACCACTCCACCATTCCCAGCCAAATCAATCAGGGCGGGGTGACCCCGCCCCTACTCTACTGCTTCCCGCTCCCCTGTTTTCGCAATACTCCTCTGTTTCCACACTATAGCGAAAAGGCAGGGACAAGCCCTGCAGCTACAGTCTGTAGACTGTGGATGCATCCCGACTTACCCTCTAATAATCCCAGTAATGACAGGCAACACTCTGATTATCATCAACCATTTTCAGTAATGGCTGCTCTTGTTCACAAGCATCTTTTCTATTTTTTTCCAGCCTATCCCTGTATATATAGCACCTATCTTTGAATACACACCCCTCTTTTGCCATTGATGATGAAAGTTCCCATCCAAGGTACTGCCTTCTTTTAGGAGAGCAGAGGCAATCCATAGCATCAAGCAGCCCCTGTGTATATGGATGTTTGGCATAAGAAGGGTAAACCACTTGCTCCTTTACACCAGTTTCAATGATCCTTCCCATATACATCACCGACACCTGTTGACAAAGATGTCTGACAGCATCAATCTCGTGAGAGATAAAAAGAAAGGCACTTTGCTTTTCTTTATATTGGTTCAGGAAAAGGTTAGCAATCTGCCTTTTTGTAGAGACATCCAATCCTGAAAACGGTTCATCCGCAACAACTAATCGGGGCTTTACAGCCAATGCCCGAATCAACCCTATCCTGCGTTTTTCACCACCACTTAGTTGATGAGGGTAATCGTCCAATTTATGAGATTGAAGCCTGACATCATTCAAATATTTTTTTGCCATCTCCCGCAACTCCTGTCTTGAAAGGGAGTTATTGTCATTACCAAGCTTTATGGACTCAATAATGCTTTTGCCGATAGTCATGGACGGGTTCAGGGTAGAATCAGGGTTCTGGAAGATCATCTGAACATTTTTTCGATACCCATACATCTCTTTTTGTGAATATTCGAAGATATTTTTTGAATCAAATTTTACCGTACCACCCTCTATTGTTGGGAAAAGCCTGAGAATGATTTTACCAAGTGTAGTTTTCCCACATCCACTCTCTCCAATAAGCCCAAACATTTCTCCATGGTTGATATCCATGGATATATCCTTGAGTATCCATTTTGGCTGGTTTTTCACTGTAAACATCTTCCCGGCTGCATGCACCCTTAACACTATAGCCTCCTTCATAACTTTTTGACAGGATTAACAGGATTAACAGGATGTAGGGATGGTTCATTCTTGGTCAATTACCTGTGAACTCTTCCCTCTCCCTAACCCTCTCCCAAAATGGGAGAGTGAACAATTTGCCATCGTTGATCGCTCAGGATATTTATCCTGAGCGGAGGATTAATGGGGAT
>DYDG01000140.1:4684-5067 GCA_020717845.1 Marinifilum sp.
CCCCATTTTCACTTCAGCGTTCAGGATACATATCCTGAACGATCGGAGCGATCGGGCAAGCAAACAGAAATATAGAGTAAACCGCAATTTTAAGTACCTGATCGCTCAGGATATTCATCCTGAGCGGAACGATTGATAAGGGATATTTATCCCGTCTTTGCCTATCAGATGTCTCTGACAACAATCAGGATACATATCCTGAACGATCGGCCGACAACCTGAGTAGTTATATTTTAAGTATCAAAGGGTACTGGGCTGAAAACTCATCAGGATATTGGTTACTTCCTGGGACATAGTTTTGTAAGTCTTTTCGGTAAACATAGCCATAAGATTCAGAACTCCTGACATTTTGCGAAAAAAAATAGGCGGTTGCAAGAAGAGCC
>DYDG01000141.1 GCA_020717845.1 Marinifilum sp.
GCACAGCCTTGCAGCACCTCCAGTATCTCCTCACCATATTCCTTCAATTTCCATTGCCCCAAATTATTTGCTACTGCAAGTGAGTCTATTGTTTGCGGGTTTTCTCTTGCTATGGCAAACAAGGCATCGTTTGATATAATGATATCTGTATCAACCCCGCGAGCAATAGCCCGTTGCCTACGCCAGTCTTTCAGTCTGGCAATACGCACCCGTGCATCAATATCAAACGGTAATTGGCCAGATGATGGCAGCGAGGGTGTCTTTGTCTGCGGCATTGCCTGTCCGCGATCAATTGCATCCTGGATTGCCTGTCCATAGCACTGCATTGTGTGATGTGAAATACCGTGAATAGACAAAAGCTCTTGCATTGTCTGAGGTTGTATTGCGGCAATAGAAATCAGTGTATGGTCAGGTATCACCTTAAATACTGGCCGATTCTTCTTGCGAGCCTGTTTATCACGAAAATGAAACAGTTCACGCAAAATCCCCAGGCTAATCGAATCCAGGTCTTTTGCCCCTTTGATGTTCCAGTAGGCATTTGAGTTAAATTGCCTTGCAGCAGATTGAATACGCGTCAGTCTATCAAATTCCTCAGATGCTTCTTCCAGACGATTCAGTCGGATAAGTTCGTCTACCTGCAGGTTACGCAAAGCAATCAGGTGGTGCGTATCCTTGCTTGCGTAATCAATCTGTTCAGCAGTAAGCGGCCGATGTCCCCAGTTTGTCCTCTGCATCTTTTTATTCAGGACGATGCCAAAGCGTTCCTGTAAGACATTCCCAAGCCCAGTATTTTTCCAGCCCAAAATGCGTGCCGCAGCCATTGTATCAAAAACATTCTTGAACTCGAATTGATAATCACGCCTCAGGCAAAGAATATCATACTGAACTGCATGAAATATTTTTTCAATTTTTTCGTCTACAAAAACCGTCCCCAGCAAAGCAATCCCATTTGTATCAGGAAATGCCAATGTATCCACGATATAATCCATCTTCTCTGTCGAAATTTGTATCAGACACACCTTTTCAAAATACGCGAAAAGACTGTCTGATTCTGTATCCACAGCGATGATCGTTTCACCCTCTATTTGCTTGCACAGCATCTCAACCTCTGATAGTGTTGATACCCATGTTATTGTATTCGATAGCTCGTTACTATTTGCTTGCTTTTTGTGCATTGTTCCCCCATTTTCACACCGCTCTTCTTCCCTCGCATTGTTCCTCTGTTCCCGTACCACTCAACCGTTTCCATTCGAATCAATCAGGGCGGGGTGACCCCGCCCCTACTCCTGTCTCTCCTGCTTCCCGCTCCACCATTCCTACACTCTGTTCCTGATCACTGATCACCTGATCACCGATCACCCTCTCCTGTCCCCACACTACTTCCCTACGGCTATCTTCAACACCTGCTCCAGCAAAGCCATTCCCTTTTCCTCATCCTCCCACTTAATGACAAGGCGATTAGAAGCAGTAAGCCGCACCTTATCCGGAAAAAGGCTGACTATCTCAACAACCTTTGGGGCAAGATCAGCCAGCTCAGGCAGGTCAAGGCAGACATTCCCCTTAGCCTCGACAGATGCCTCTGTCTTACGGAATGCAGGGGATTCTGTATTCTTCATAATATACTCTGTATTATGCTGGTGTGTCTTTACATTCTCAAAGGTAATGGCTGAGATCTGAGCTATGGATGCCAGCATTCGGACATTCATCAGGCTTAACAGCCTTTTAATCGGCTCAGGATATTTGCCAAATCTATCCAGCAGCTCTTCCTTGATCTCACAAATTTCCTCTTTTGAATGAGCTGAGGCAAGCCTTTTATACACACGGAACCTTTCCTGTGAAGACTGGATATAATCTTCAGGGATATAAGCCTCATATGGAATGGTTATCTTTGTATGCACCTCTTCCTTTATCGGTGTCCCCTTTAATCTGGATATGCCTTCTTCCAGCAGATGACAATACATCTCAAACCCTATGGCAGCCACACTCCCATGCTGTTCTGAGCCAAGGAGATTCCCAGCTCCACGATTTTCCATATCACGCATGGCAAGGTTAAAACCACTGCCAAGCGAAGAGAATTCTATCATCGCCTTTAACCGGTCATAGCTGAGTGAGCCACTCTGGCAGTCTGAAGAGGGTTGTATCCCTGTCTGATGAAGGAGATAGGCATAAGCCTTGTGCTTTGCCCTGCCAACCCTGCCGCGAAGCTGGTAGAGTTGTGCCAGCCCAAATCTATGGGCATTGTTGATAATAATGGTATTTACATTAGGCATATCCAGCCCAGATTCGATAATGGCTGAAGCAAGCAGGATATCAAACCTTTTCTCCATAAAGTCAAGGATAACCCTTTCAAGCTCATGTTCATCCATCTGCCCATGGGCAGCAACAACCCGTGCCTCAGGGATAATTTTATTTAATTGTTCAAGTATCCAGGGAATACTCTTAACCTGGTTATGGACAAAAAACACCTGACCACCCCTGTCCATCTCCCTTAAAACAGCCTCCCTGATTACCTCTGGACTAAATGGGACGATAATTGTCTTGATAGGCAATCTGCCCGGGGGCGGTGTATGAATGATGCTTATATCCCTGAGACCGCACAATGAGAAATGCAATGTGCGCGGGATAGGGGTTGCGGTCAGGGTAAGGACATCAACCAATTTTCGATATGACTTCATCCTTTCCTTATGCTTTACCCCAAACTTGTGTTCTTCATCAATAATCACCAAGCCCATGTTTGCAAAGGAAACATCCTTTTGCAGAAGGCGATGGGTGCCAATAACAATATCTACCTTGCCGTTTATTATATCAGCAACAATCTCTTTCTGTTCCTTTGGCCCCTTGAATCGGCTCAGCATCTGGATATTGACCGGAAATCCGATAAATCGTTCAGTAAAGGTAGAGTAATGCTGAAAGGCAAGGATGGTTGTTGGCACCAGCACAGCCACTTGCTTGCCATCCATAACCGCCTTAAAGGCAGCACGGATTGCTACCTCTGTCTTTCCATAGCCGACATCCCCACAAACAAGCCTGTCCATAGGAACAGGGCTTTCCATATCCTTTTTTATCTCTTCAATAGCTCGAATCTGATCCGGTGTCTCCTCATACACAAACCCTGATTCAAACTCATACTGCCAGGTGGTATCACTCGAAAAAACATGCCCAGACAAGGCTTTTCTGGCAGCATAGATATCTACCAGCTCTTTTGCCATGGACTCAATCGCTTTTTGCACCTTTTCCCTGGTGCGTTTCCAGCCCTTGTCATGAAGACGGCATATCTGTGGCTGACAGTCCTTGTCCCCAATATACTTATGAATCAGTCCAAGCTGATCAATTGGAACATAAAGCCTGTCGCCTTGAGCATATTCAATAAGCAGAAAGTCCCGATTTTTTCCCTCGACCATGGTTGTTGTTAATCCCAGATATTTTCCAATACCATAGTGGATATGAACAACAAAATCACCAGTGTTTAACTCCATAAAGCTTTCGATAGGAACATTCTTAGTAAGCCGACTGAATTTTCTCCGATGCAATATGCCGAGTTTTCCAAATATCTCCTTATCACTCATGAGCAATAAACGAAGCTCAGGAATATCAAACCCATAGATGATGGAAGAGACAACGATAAAGATGCCTGGTTTTGATAAGGCTGAAGGCTGAAGGCTGAAGGCTGAAGGCTGGTCAATCAGCCCTTCGAGCCCATGTTCCTTTAACAGCTCCTGCAGTCGCTGAGCCTGACCCTGATAATTGACTGAGAGAACGATGGTGTATCCATTCTTGACATATTCCTTAAGTTTTTGCATCAAAGGCTCGAGCTTGCCGCCAGATTCAGGTGATGGCAATGTAGAGATAAGGCATGCCTTATCTCTACCATTACCTGAATTAAGATAGAGCATCCTCTGATGTTGCAGAATATCCTCAAGCCCAAGCATTATCTGGTCAGGGGGAGGCAATTGCCGTCCTTTATCTGCCTCTTGATAAAGGGATTCTGTCTCCTGCCTTAGCCTCATGAATTCCTGCTCTATGGTTTTTTTGTCATCAATGATGATGAGACAGTCGTCTGGCAAATAGTCAAAGATACTTGATGTCTTATCTGCCACCTCCTGTCTGGGGAATATCTCAACCTCGTTTAACAAGCCAATGGAACGTTGGCTATCTGGATCAAACTGACGAATAGATTCAATGGTATCGCCAAAAAACTCTATCCTTACTGGATACTCAGCAGATATGGGGAAAACATCCACTATCCCGCCGCGGCAGGAAAAATTCCCTCTGTCACAGGTTAGGCTAACCCTTTCATAACCAATCAGAACAAGATCCTCAAGCAGGGTATCCCTGGAAAGTGTATCATTAATTAAAACCTTGATGGTAAGAATATCTTTTGGGCTTGATATGCGATAAATGATTGCTGACAGCGAGGTAATAAGGACAAGCCTTTCGCCCTTGCTAAGCCTTTCCAGGATAGCAAACCTCTGCCCAATAAGCTCATCAGACGGTGGGTTTTCTTCATATGGAAGAACCTCAAGAGAGGGGAAGAAATCTATTGCCTCATTCAAGCTATCCGGGCAAAAGGACTGCAAATCCTCATGTAACTGCTCAGCCTCATGGATCCTTGGGTTAATGAGCAATACAGATTTATTCCATTGCCCTAAAAGTCTTGCCAGCAGATATGCCTTAGATGACCCGGATAGCCCAGAGATGCTACTCCCTGCTCCAGATAAAAAAGCCTTTTCAATATGATGGTAATTATTCAGGTTTTTAAGTAAAGGTAATAATGGTGCTAATATCATTGTGATAAGAAATGATACTACATTGATGAGCATTTGTCAAGGAATTAATGCGTTTGCCCTGGATTGGAGCAACATTTTTGTTGACACAAGATAAAAATTTTGATAAAATGTCTCCAGAATGAGTAAAAGTGAAGGTAATACCCAAAATATCTCAAAAGCAAATTTCTATCACTCACTCAGGTAGGGCATACAAGGTATGAACTCCTGACATTTTGCGAAAAAAAATAGGCGGTT
>DYDG01000142.1 GCA_020717845.1 Marinifilum sp.
TCACCGATCACCTGTTCCTGTTTGGTTCTGGCTCGTCCAGGTTAGGAGGTGCTGTTTTTGTGAATATGCCACCACATTTTGGGAATAAACCCTACTTTTCATTCAAGCAATTCCTGTCTCAAAGGTTTGATCTTCCGGTATACAAGTTTCCTGTAGATGCTGGGTTTACCTGTCCAAACCGTGATGGAAGGGTTAGTTATGGCGGGTGCAGTTATTGCTATAACCCTGGCTTTAGCCCAGCTGCTTCTATCAGAGATGGTGACTCCACCCCCATGAGTATAAATGAGCAGATTCAGGGACGAATACAAAAGGCTAAGAAAAATAAAAGAAAAGGGAAATTCTTAGTCTATTTCCAACCATACACCAATACCTATGAAACACCTGAGAGGTTGAAATCTCTGTATGACGATGCCCTTCAGAATAAGGATGTGGTTGGGCTTTGTCTTGGGACCAGACCAGATTGTGTGGACAATGATATTCTTTCACTTATTGAGGGGTATGCAAAAGATTGGCATGTCTGGCTTGAATATGGGCTTCAATCTATCCACGATCACACCCTGAAAAGGATAAACAGGGGACATACCTTTGCCCAATTTGAGGATGCAATAGACAGAACAAGGGGCAGGGGTATATTCATCTGTGTCCATATCATCCTTGGGCTGCCGGGTGAGACAATGGATGATATGATAGGGACCATAAAAACACTTTCAAGGATGGGAATACACGGAATCAAGATTCACCACCTCCATGTGATGAGAAACACTCCATTGGCTGATGAGTTTTATCAGGGAAGGGTTAAGGTATTTACCATTGAGGAATACATCCCTCTCTTGTGTGATCTGCTTGAATACCTTTCTCCAGAGATTACGGTTCAGAGGCTTTTTGGCGAGGTGCTTGATGATAGCTTACTTATTGCTCCCTGTTGGAAAAAACCAAAGGTAGAGATGCTGGCTGCAATTGAGGCTGAATTTTTGAGAAGAAAAAGCTTTCAGGGGAATAGAAAAGGCTGATAGGTTAATCCTTTACCCAACAAAACCCTCCACGCAATCAGTTTTTCACTTAATTATTTGACTGATTTTCCACATGCTGAAGCAAGCAATTTAGAAAGGTAGTAATGTTTGGAATCTCTTGTTGAAGCACCCCAAAAATATCTGCTGGCTCTACCTCCCAATAGAGGTGGGTCAATTTGTCTCGAAGTTTGATTAGTTCTACGCATTTCTTGACAAAATCCAGTGGGATGATATTTGCATAGCTTAAAATATTTCCTATTTCCCGGCTGCTTCCTGGCCTTCCAAGTCCTTCAACAGCAATAATATGGTTGGACAAATCAACAAGGGAATCAATCCCTACCCTCAAGTAGTGTTCTGCCAGGGCAACATTATGAGAATTAGCAATAAAATTTGCTTCTGGGATTTCCTTTAATTGAGATAATTTTTTCAGAGACATCTCAGCGCGATTAACCCTTTGAAATACTATTTCCCGATTAAACATAGCCTTCTGATTGCCTCCATTTATTCTTTTTTGAAGATAATTATCATAATATTCCAGATAGTGCTTAAACCCTGAGTATTCTCGATAAACCTGAGATTCAAACGACTGTCTTTGCTTTTCATCACAACAAAAAATAAGTTGTCCACTGGTAATAATATCATATCGAAATGCTGCTGGGGCATTATTCAGAATAACTACATCAAAATAATCCTTTCCGGTTAATTGACAAAGACTTGCATCTATCTTTATTGAGTTTTGGAAACCGTTTACCGAATTCTCACCCTCTAATAAAAAAGCAATATCTATGTCCTCTGCTCCTGCTGCATCTGTAAGGATAGAACCAAACAAATAAGAAGCAATTATTTGTTTGTCTTTTGAAGAATATTCTATGATTGCTTGTTTGCATTCTTCAAGAGTAATCTTCATCTTCTATTCTCCATGGTAAGGACGCAAAATTTTACATCTCTTTATAAGATACCACATGAAGGAAAAAAAGTCAAGCATTTTGGATATATATTTTTCGTGCTTTTATATTTTTTTTACCACAAAGGACACAAAGAACACAAATGACACAAAAGTGAAAGGCAAAAACAAGTAGTGAGCACCATCAGGTACGTCTTTACGCTATAATTTATCACCCTTCCCCTATTCCATCCGTATCTGTTGCTTGTGCTTCCAGCAGCAACTTATTCGATAATTGCTTTTTAGATTTAACGCCTAACTCTACCAGCTTCTGGGCTTGAGAAACCAGATTGCCGCTGCCGTCAACCAGTTGCCCATGTGCATTTTCATAGGATTTTAGCGTCTTATCCAGATTGGATTTTATCTCAGTAAAGTTTTCTACAAAGCCTACAAATTTATCATACAATTTGGCGCCTTGCTCAGCTATTTTAATCACATTCTTGCTCTGGCTGTCAATCCTCCATAGACTACTAACCAATTGCAGGGTAATCAGCAGGGTTGATGGGCAGACCAGAAGGACTTTTTTCATGGAAGCCATTTGATAAATCTCTGCATCGTTATTCAAGGCAACAAAATAGGCTGCCTCCACAGGGACGAACATCAGCACAAAATCCAGGGTATTGATGCCTTTGAGGTCTTCATATTTTTTATCAGATAGCTCCTGTATATGTTTGCGGACAGATTTCAAATGGTCTTTGATGCCCTGTTCTTTTTCTATTTCATCAGTGGCATTAAAATATCTTTCATAACCGATCAATGAGACCTTGGAATCAATAATGATTTGACGCATGTCAGGCAAATTGACCACAATATCAGGGCGAAAGGTTTCGCCCTCTTCGGTTTGATAATTTGGCTGGACAAAATAGTGCAACCCTTCTTTTAAGCCTGTAAATTCCAATATCCGCCTGAGATTTATCTCACCCCAATCGCCTTGCGTTTTCGTATCTGCCTTCAATGCTCGCACCAGATTATTTGCTTCATTGCTCAGCGACTCATAGGCTTCGTGCATTTTTTTGATCTGTTCGGTCAGGCTGAAGCGTTCCTTACCCTCATTGGTATAAACCTCTTCTACCTTTTGCTTAAAGTCAGTGATCTGTTGCCTGAATGGATTTAATATCAAGTCAAGATTGGATTTATTTTGCTCAGCAAAGGTTTTACCCTTTTCCTCAAAGATCTTTTGTGCCAGATTCTCAAACTCCTGCTTCATCTGTTCCTTTGCCTGATTCAAAAGCTCAATCTGCTCTTGATATTTCTGAAACTGCTCTTTCAAACGGGTTTCCAATTCAGCATTTTTTTGAGTCAAATGAATAATTTGTTCACGGTAAGCTTCAGCAGAAACATAGGCGGCATTGATGTCTTGATTCAATTTTTCTATGATTAATTTTAGCTCGATAGCAGCCTTGTCTGTTTCCTCCTGCTTCATCTTGAACAGGTTTTCATAGCCTGTCTTGAGGCTGACAATAGCCTTTTCAGCCTCTTCCTTTTGATAGCCAATCATCCTTTCCTGATTTTCTTTCAGTTCATTTATCAATTGCTTGTGATTTTGCTGCAATAAAAACCATTCGACAACAACAGCTAAAATAACAAGGCAAAGTACATAAATTGAAACCATAATTTTTCACCGATTATTATTGCAATCAAGCACCGTTACAGTAGTTCTGGAGATAGAGACACTATTCTTCCTTTGTCATAGCAGCATGGATCGCTTTGTTCTTGTCTGCACTGCCTGAGCTGGAACCGAAAAAGTAAGAGACGACTTGTGTAGCAATCGTGGTTAGGGCACCAAGTATGTAAATGATTATGTCTTTTAACTCAGGGTTATTCTTGAAAATACTAGTACTTTTATCACTAAATACGATATACCAGTACATAAAGAAGGTCAATCCTACGATGCTGATAGCAAGTATCGGATGAACGTTTTTGGCTATCCAGCTTGCATGTTCAGATTCCTGTATTCGGCTCTGGTTTTCTCGAGCACTGGCGGTATCAGCCAGATACGCTTGTTTTTCCTGAAGTCCAAGTGTTGCTACTTCGATTTCATATTGCATCTTGGCCTTAGTCATTTCGTTATCAAGAGCTTTTCGTTCTTCATCAGAAGTAACATTTTTATCGATTGCATTCCCAACCGCCTCAACAATAGAACCTGCTCCGGCGCTAAATAGATTAGTTAAAAAGTTAGCCATATTTATACCCCCTCTAATGTGCGTCTAACCCAACCAAAAAAGAATTTTTTGCTTTCCTGTCGCTTATTGCAGATGCTGACATAGCGGGCAATCTTGTTCAGCGCAAATACTGCGAGAAAAGTTCGAGGATTGTCAGCATTGATCTTTTCGATGGTTTTGGGACCAATAACGCCATCTGGTTCTGCACTGACAGTGATCTGTGCAAGTTTGGCACTAACAATAGGACCAGCATTAACGGCAAAATCAAATATTGATTCGGCTATGTCCTGATTTTCGATATCATCACCACGAATCTTGTCCCAGTAATTTACCTCATAGAAGGCCTTAATCTTTTCCTGCAATTTAACATTGTTGTCAAGATTAACAGGAAAATTTCTTTCCTTTTTCATCATGTCAATAATAATCCAGCCATCCCATTTAGAGTTCATCTTGCGTGCAATGCCCTTGTAGGTTTCACCACCAGGATCTTGCGGATCGTTGTCATATCCACCTTCGGCTTTCATGGTCAGTACAAATGCTTTTGCAAAATCAGCCATAATACCTCCTCGATTAAGTTGAAGAAACAGTAAGCGTTCAGCCAGTTATATACTTTACATCGCAAATCACTGTAAACTGTAAAAGTGATTTGTCCAGATTTGTCCGTTCACTGGCTATTGTCAACTATTCAGAACTCCTGACATCACTCTGCTAACCTCCCGAAAAATAAGGGA
>DYDG01000143.1 GCA_020717845.1 Marinifilum sp.
AATATGTGGTATGATGGTCTCACGAAAATTGACTAAATCAACAGAGTCATAAATATCAAGAATTATCTTGACATATAAAAAATTTTGTGGTATTATTAAATTAATGGAGGTGGTTAAAATGTGGACATCTAAGCCTCTTTCCGAACAAAATGGCATGGCACTGCCACTCACTTTATTTTTCCTTCTTATGCTGGTAATAGGTGGAACTGTATTCTTTGTTACCAGTCAAACCGAAATCAAACACAGTAGTTCCTATGAGCGTCGATTAGAAGCATTGTCTGTGGCTGAATCTGCAGCAGAAAGGGCTATCTGGAAACTCAGCTCCGATAATTGGGAATCCATCAACGAAAGCGAATGGAATGCTATCTTTAGCGGAGACACAGCATTGCCGCCTATCAAGATAGGCAAAGATCAGTATATGCGTGTTTCCTTTCCTGATCCTGAGAAAGTATTTAGGGGCATGGATGACGTAACTGACATGAATAGTGGCTATGCTCACATGAAATTTATTGCTACTGGTATAATTGGACATGAACAAAATGGGAAAGTCATCCCTATCTGCACAAAACAGATTGAAATAATTGTCAGGGTAGACATAGATCTCTCGTCAGAGGTATTTGATTATGCATATTTTATTAACAACTGGGGTTGGTGGTATTATGGTGGCGGTGAACAGTGTGATGGTAGCATGAGGTCAAATGGCAGATTTGACCTTAATGGGGGTGGTGCGATTACTATTGATGGGGAGGTGGAAGCGCATTTTGATGTAGATTATCACAATAAACTGCCTAATGGACTGGCCGGATTAAGGGGGGAAATCCCTCCACCAGATTATACGACATATCCTTATATGAAGCCAGACCAGGATAAAGAGACTATCCCAAACCTGCAAGATCTGACGTATTATAGAAAAATTGCTACGGGAGAGACTGGACATGAGATAGGAAAGATAAAGATAGGTGATAGAGTATTTACAGATGATGGGATATTTGGTGATGATGAGTCTCATGAAAATTTGGTTTTGATTGGCACAAAGGAGGCTCCTGTTGAGATTCATAATACAGTGGTTGTCGAGGGTAATCTGGTCATGAAAGGGTATGTGAAGACATATGGTGAGGGTGGGCCAAAAGGTATGCCATTTGCATCTATTTATGTGGGCAGAAATATGTATGTTGCTGGGAATATTGAATATATAGATGGGCCTGATTGGTCTTCTTATCCCAAGTGGCAGAGTTCTTCTGGCACTGACTATAAAGACCGATATGGCAATACCTTGAATATAGTGAATAATGATGATTGTTTGGCAGGTGAAACAGTTGCTCATCCATCAGATAGTAGCCCAAGGATGGATGATTGGGTTAAGAATAATTCAACAGGGACTCTTCTCTCAATCGCTGCGAAAGGTGGTCTGGTCTATGGGAATTATTCATCCAGCAACTGGTACTCAGAAAGATGGCTTTTTGGGATGGGAAATGAGGATGTTGGGGAAGACGGCATACCAGATACAAATGTCTACATAGATGGTCATTGGACAGACCCAACAGAAGGGGATGGTATCTTTCAGAAAGATACAGAGGATCTTGATGGTGACGGAAAATTTCGTAATTATGACTATGGTTGGAAGGATGTAACTACTGCTGGAGGAAATAGCCAGAACAGTGCCCCATTACAAAACTTTGATGGACTCAGAAGAGACGGTGGAGATAGTGGTCCATTATGGGATCCTATAGGAAAGATTACAATTAATCATTACTATGATACAGCTACAAATATGATCAGCAATGTCGATGGTGTTTATTATACCCAGCATTTTCTTGCTGGAAGGGCAGCGAGTTCTCCCAGGTTTCGAGGTTCTCTTATCAGCAAAGATGAGGCTATTGTTTACTCTGGAAAACTGCAATTAGTTCAGGATACAAGATACCATAGTTGGTATAGGAATGATCCAAATTTCCCCATGCAGCTTTTTCCACCTGGCTCACTTTTGGCAACAGGGGAACTGGGAGAACTTGAAAAGGTGGTTAGCTGGAGGGAGCTATGAAACAGAGTATATTTATAATTGTATTTTTATTGCTTTTTTTTACTGGATCAATTTCATCTGTTGATGCTAGGTGGGTTCCAGAAGATGCTACCCCTGAAGATGTTGAGAGATTAGTCAGGATGGAAGAAGCAGACAAGGCAAGGATAATCAGGGAACAAAAATTCCGTGAAAAAGCAGAACAAGAACAGAAACAGGCATCTGGTGTTTCTGATGGAATAATAGAAGGGAGAAAAGAAGCAGGCAAAGGGCTTTCTTCTCAAGCACAAGCACCATCAAGTGATAAACAGCAGCTTGGGCTTTCTTCCCAAGCACCATCGACAGAGAGAACAGAAAGATCTGGCAAGATACAACCTCAGCCTGTGCAAGGAGTGTCAGGTGTCTCAACAAACGAGCAGGGAATGCCAGTTGCAGGTAAAGAGACAGGAGGATTGACAGAGGTTAGAAATGTCCAAAAGACTGGATGGAAAGATTGGATGGCTATTGGATTTTTTATCATTATTTTTATCAGTTCTCTGGCTCTTTACCTTTATGCGATGAATAGGTCAGGGAGTAAAATAACCGGGCAGAAACAAAATGCCAAAAATACTGGTTCAAAAGGACTAACCCTGTTAGAGATAATGGTAGCTACAGCTGTGTTTGCCATAAGTGTTCTTTGTATCTTAAAGGTATTCAGATATGCCTCTCTTGTCCAGCCTCAAACAGGATACTCAACTAAGGCAATGACCTTGTGTGAGGAAAAATTAGAGGAGATACGGAATAGACCATATGGAAGCCTTACCACAATGATAATACCAGAACAAGAAAGGATAACTATGGGTCCTTATGGCTGGGTAGGAACATCAACAACACCAAGAAATGGTGGAGCAACCCGAACAGTAACAATAAAAGGAATAGATGAAGTTTTGGTGGATGGGTCGCCGATATTTGAAGAGGTAGCAATTGGTAATAGTGACTATCTGAAGGCAACGGTTAAGGTAGAATGGGGCAGGATATCAATCCGAAACTCTTCAGGGACAATAACAGGAAGCATACCGATTAAACGAGAATTGAGTACTTTTATTGCTGATAGGCCGTAGTGTCGCGTCAACCATCAATTGTCGGATAGCTTATGATGTAGCTGCAGGGCTTGTCCCTGCCTTTTCCCAATGTAGAGACGCAACATTTTGCGTCTCTACTACATGCAACAGATTAAGGTTGACACGACAGTAGCCGTAAAAGAAAAGGTGAGAGTAACCTCATTCTTATCCTTTGCAGTCTCTGTAAACTCTGTGGTAAAAAATACTATCATTCGATGTTCACGGTTTTTGTCATCTATAATAGCACCTGTAGCTGCAGGGCTTGTCCCTGCTATCTTTTAACCATGTATAGGAGGCGCGACCACAAGGGTCGCAGCTACAAGAATATCGGTTTGGACTGGTGGTTCTTACGAGCCATAAAAACCTTGAACATCGAGTATCAAAAAATGAGGCAAAAATGAATCTGCAACATCATCAAAAGGGATTTACCCTTTTAGAAATACTTATTGCCATGGGTATAACAGGGATTGTAATCGTACTCATGAGTGTTATCTATATTAATGCTACCAGGTTGTGGCTTACAACCGATGTCCATATGAAGGCACAGCAAAAGGTAAGAGAGCTGCTTTCAGGGGATCCTAAAACTAAGGTAGAAAAACGAGGGGAAAATGTGCCATGGCAGGGGATACTTAATGAATTCCAGGATATGTGTATCCTTCTTCCTGCCTATCCTGGGGGAACCTCGACACTTGCCACTAATAAGGTCAGATTTGCTATAGACGCTTATATCCAGGATGGTGGAGATAATGTCTGCCAGTCTGTGCCAGCTACAATAGAATATGCAATGGAATCTGGAACACAAAGTATCTCAGATATTCAGGTAGGAACATCAGGCTTAGGGGCAAGGAGTATATTTATCATCTGTGGAGAGGATGGAAGATTTCGTTCCATCCCCGGGGATATGGAGGGAGGTAGAGCAGACATAGATGGGCTTGTGGAAGTAGCCAGTACAGACGATGTCCTTTATGGTCGTATTATCAATGGTAATGATGGCATAATCTCAACTACAAATAGGAATGGATCAGATGATGTCCTGACAGGTAATGTAGCTACTGGCTCAATACGGACTAATCCAGGTCAAGATAGGAGATTGCAAACTATCCTTGGGGATAATAATGGTGATGGAAATTTATTGGGTGCTGATGATCAAAGGAATTCAGACGAATATATTGTAGGCGATGTCATTAGTTATGAATTTAATGCGACTAACAAAACTATTACCCGTGTAGTAAATGATGATTTATCTACAGCAAAAATCATTGGAACAGATATTGCTAAGTTTTCTCTAAGTTATTATGATACTGCCAATAATCTCCTTCCAGAAACGGTTACAACAACATCCGTAAAACAGATAGGCGGGATAGTAACCGTTGCTCTGCCCAAGAAATTTAGGGGGAAAAGGGGGACATGTCCTCTTGACTCTGACTTTAAAGAATATGCTACCTATACCCTTACCTTTAAGGTACATCCAAGAAGATTAAATCCAGCCTTTGGCGGGATGTAAGGCGATGAAGAACAATGGGTCTGTAAGTTAGCACGAGAAATCGCATAACTCGATGTTCAAGGTTTTTCAACCTGTGATAGTCAGAATAGAACGGCTTAGCATATTTGTAGCTGCGGGGCTTGTCCCCGCTATCTTTCAACCACGACTGGGAAATAAGAAGCGACCACAAGGAGATAGCATCTC
>DYDG01000144.1 GCA_020717845.1 Marinifilum sp.
AGCAGACCTTCTGCCTCTGGCAGGTCGCAGCTACAAGAATATCAGCAAGCATTTTATCGCTTTATTCTGGTGGTTCCTATGAGCTACAAAAATCTTGAACATCGAGTTTAATGGTATTCTCTTTTTGCTGGAAGAAGGTATCAACTGATTCCTGAGAGGCTGAAAAATGGAGATTGACCGATTTCTCCCTTGCCTGTCTTTCAGCTAATTAAGGTTCACTAAAACTTATAAAATTATCCGTTTACCTGTCCTTTCTTCTTCAACTGATATATGAACTTATCTGTGTTCATCTTGTGTTCACTGTGGTTGCAAAGCCGTAATCTTCTCGCACCTATCACACAACCCCAGCCTGAAGGCATAATCATAATACGCTAACAACCCTTCCCTTTCTTTTGCTCCAAATTCATATTTCAGATTCCTGAAATAATCCTCTAAGTCTACACATGGAAAATCTGGCGATACCATGTCGATAATCTTATCGATATTAGCCAGTCCATACTTCAAGGATTTTCTTAAGGAATCAGCAATATCATCAATTATTTCAGAGCTATTCAATTTATCAACATAATCTTTTCTAACTGCCCACACAGCAAAGACAATGGGAAATCCTGTCTTTCTCTGCCATAATTCTGCCAGGTCATACAAAAACAAATTATCTGTCTCCATTATTCGCAGAGCATCATCGCCAATCAAAAGGGCAGCATCTGCGTTATTGAGCATGGAGTTGAGCTCCGGAGGCTTTACCTCATAGCTAACATTCAAATGGGACAGGAGTATTTTAAGCAAAACCTGGGATGTGGCACTGGTTGTCGGCAGGGCAATAGATTTATTATCCAGCATCTCCATAGGAAACTTGCTTATCAAGACAACACTCCTGACAGGACCCTCAGAATTTAAGCAAATATCTGGTAGTAGCAGATATTCATCCTGGTGTCTGGCATATTCAATAGAGGAAATAGGGCTTATGTCCAGATCTCCTGCAGCAAGCATAGCATTCAACTGGTTTGGGAACCCCTTAGTTATCTGTGCCTTAATGGCTGCCTTCTTTTCCAATATCCCATAATATACGGGAAGGCAATTGATAAAATCTAAATATCCAAGTCGTGTTAGCATGATACCGTCCTGTTAAAGGTTTTTCAATGTTTTGCCTGCAACTATACTTAGTAGGGGCATAAATTGCGATTTTTCTTATTCGATTTCGCGTCTTTCTCTCGTCCTTTGTCTTTTCGTGGTTGTGCCTTAGATATGGCAGGGACAAGGAGAGAGCCCCTCTGGCACCCTGCAGCTACAATGTAGCTGCAACCCTTGTGGTTGCGACTATTAAGGCAGCCCACAAATTCAAATGTTATAAACCACTACAATATATTCATCAATTGGCTTTTGACGATGAAAATCATATCCCATCAGTTGTTTGTTTTTTAACCCATTGCCATAATAATACCTCAGATAATGTATTATTATTCCTGAATTTTCGAGCAAGTTCTTTTAGTTTCAGATTATAGTAAATTTTCATAACACACCCCCTACCCCCTCTCAAGAGGGGATTTACAGCCATCTGCTCTGCGCGCGTGGCAACAGAGACCTCATCATCAAGAAGTTTCCGTATCTGCTCTGGTGCCGGCAATGTCTTATTAAAATTTGTCTGACCCAGTAATGTCTTTTCATAACTTTGGTTTTCTATCTGATGAATGAGAACATTTTTAGTCCAACCGAATTTACGCGTCATCTTGATATAAAACTCTCGTTCAAGATTGTCTTTACATTTTCCCATAATTACCAAATGTTTTGCCCAACTGATTTCTCCAACCAATGGTTGGAGATTTGCGTTTTTGTGATATTCGTCATAGAATTGGCGCATATACCATAGGTTTTGCGGCGAAAATCCTTGCATCCCGGGAAATTCTGCCTGTAAATCCTTTGCCAGAGTTTCTACAATAGCCTTTCCCCATCCATATTGCTTCTGTCGGGTAACAATCATCTTGCCAATATTCCAGTAAAGACTGATGAGTTCTTTGTTGACTGCTCTTAAAGCCTTATATTGTGCCGAACGGATACATTGCTTAACATCCTGCAACAAATCGGCATATTCATTTATTTGCATCTTATTTTCCATCACCATTCACCCCTTACATCAATCTTTGCAATGTCCTATAATGTCCTATATTTTTACAGCAGGAGAAAGGACATAATAGGCAGATTTAAGTTGTCCCTTCATTTCAATAAGCCCTTTTTGCACAAGAGATGTTAAATCTCGGGTAGCAGTTCGCCGAATGCTCCCACAAAGATTTTTTGCCTGCTCAAGGCTTAATGCTGTTCCTTCAATGTGTGTGGAATGGTGCGACTCAAGGATAAGTGCCCTTTTCTGCATATCAGAAATCCAGTCATCCTTGAGTGTTACTGCATCAAGGAATCCACGCACCCGCTCAATTTCAACAAGTGCTTTATTGATTTCAGTCGTTATAGTAAATTTTGGCTTAAACATTTGCAGTTTATTTTCCATCACCATTCACCCCTTACATCAATCTTTCCGGTTACTTATACTTACTTGCTGGCATAAATTGCGATTTTCAGAACGAATTCTACCATTAAAGCATGAGAAATGAGTGTCCGACAAGCTGTTACGGAATGCAAAATCAGCGACAACGGCATACCGTATATGGTGGGCAACAGTAGATTTGACCCAACATGTTGTGTGCTTCTCGTGCCAAATTCTTATTCCGTAACAGCCTGCCGACTAATAGGTGGCACAGACATCCTTGTCTGTGGTATGTGTCTGACTTATCATACTGCCAGAGGGGCTGCTTCAAAAGGCATGTTTCATATCCAGAGTGGAGATGCTTTACACTTTTTGTAGTTGCAGAGTTTGCTCTGCCCCAGCCAAAACAAGCAAAGCAATCTTTGCCACTACCTCTGGTGTCTACAAGTGTAAAGCAACAGGATGAAACGAGAGCGTTGCAAAATCGATACAATGTTTACAAGGACTTATGATAACTTTTGCCACAAGAATTTGCCATCTCTAACTCCTTACAATTTTTATAGTTACGAAAAAGTTGATGCAATCTACAATATTTATAAGCCCTGTGCAGACTAATTTCAACTAATTTTGGCAATTTTTAGCTAATTAAGAGAAATTACCTCATGCATTATGTCAAGCATGTCAAGAACTTACGATATTTGTCAAGTTGGGAGTTTTGTGTGATTTTAAAACTATTTTTGCTATAAGTGCTTGTTTCTATAGGCTTATAGCTTATGCAACGCTCTCCTTATTTTTTCTGTCAATTTGCAGTAATTTCAGGAACACAATAGAATACTTTCCAATATTCCTTCCAAATCGCTTGGATGTTTAGAGACTGCCCATGTCCATTTGCCAAAGCCGTTATGAGCGTTTACCGCTTGCATCCATTCATCAAGAAAGTCGCGTTTGACCTTACTACGGTCGTCGTCTTCACCTTTTGTTTCAAGAATTAACTGTGTGCCGTTGAGGATATGCCAGTTATGAATAATAATTTTACCCTGCCTCAAACCTTCGATTAGTCCCACAGGAATGATATTAAACTCATCATAATAATTTCCATGTGAATCAGGTATCGAAACTTGCAGTCTGTTTTTAACAGTAAGACCAGGAGCGATAACAAGAATATTTTTTGAAAACCTTGTATCCTTTGGGTAAGTAATCTTATTCAAAATCTGCCAGGCAATCAACATTGACATAACAATTGTCTTTCCTGTTCCTGTAGCCATCTTTGAACAGATTCTCTGGAACTCTCCGCCGTCTGAAGGAATTTCAATGCCTACCTTTTCAGATTCCGGTGCCTCAAATAACCAGATTAATGTCTCTATCGCCTCAAGTTGACAGAAAAAGAATCTGCGATATTGTCGTTCTTCCATGTTATACCAATGCTCAAGAAGCCGTTTTGTAATACCAGTAACCCCCAGACAACCACTTTCCCGCCACTTTTTAACACGTTTCCTGATATCGTTAACCATGGGTATTTCTACGAACATACCCGGGTCATCAAATGCTTGAGACCCAGTCGTTGCCATGATATATCCTGCTGGACGTCTGCCTTCTGTTTTATTGAAGGTACGAGAAGCACGGTCGTATGACCAATGTTCCTCTGGCTCCTCATATGGAGAATTGATAATCAGTTTGTCTATTATTTTTGGCATAAAAATTAGGCCCTCTTCAACATTTTTTGATTTGCAGTTAAAATCGGCACTGTTATTGCCCTTGAAAAAACAAAATCATGGTCGTCAGTTACTATCTTAAATTTTTCTAAATTTGCCATTACCAGAAAATAGTTATCATTGAAATCAGAAATTTCAATCTCTTTGAAAATATCATCAATGGAAATGGTAGCAAATTTATCATCAATCCTTTGGGCAATCCGCATAATCTGTTTTCTGACTACTGTTTTTATGCTTAATGCTTGATCCTCGTACAACTTTGTATTTCGGAAATCTTTTTTGAAATCGGAATATCGAGACGGATATTCCGATTTTTTAATATTAAAATCCAGTCTTAACCATGTATATGCAATCCATTAATTAAGTTGACATAAGGGGT
>DYDG01000145.1 GCA_020717845.1 Marinifilum sp.
AGAAAGAATCTGTAGTCTCTCATCTGTGCTCTGTCCTCTGATTTATTCTCTGCGTTTTTGCGTCTCTGCGGTTAGCTGAACTGTTACTTAGGATTTATCTAACAGCCTTCAGCCTTCAGTCTATCCACCTTCCTCCTTTTGAATATTGAAGGGTAATGTTCAAGTTTCTTATTAAGTTTGTTGCATTAATTGCAATATTGTCAACATTAATCAGCTCACAGATAGGTTGTCACTGAGAAGGAGATCCATTATTGGCTTCTTTTAACTTTTTTTAGGCACACAAAAGACCAATATCTTCTGTGCCATGCCAAAGCCAATAGCTATCTGTGTTCTTCCTGTTTCTACTACTACCGGTCCCTGGAGGATATGCTGACTTATCTTTTTGATGTTTGCACCAACCACAAGCCCAAGTGTGGAAAATCTTGCGACGATTTTTTCCCCGCCATGTATCTCGACAATCACCCCTGATTGATTGGATTCCATGTCAACGATAGTCAACACATTGGGTTTTGATTGAGTATCCATTATTCTCCTCTATATGGTTGCAACACAAGCATCCTGCTTGTGGTCGTTGAGCCTGTCGAAACGTGGTTATTGAGCAAGATCGCCCTTCGACCCTGCTCAGGGAACGAATGTTGTCATTGAGCAATGTCGAAATGGGTTTCCATGCTCAAGCTGGATGCTTGAGCTACGTATTCTGAACTTCCCAACTTCCTAACTTCTAACCTTTGAACTTCCGAACTTTATCGACAGCCTTTCGATAGAGCTTTACATACTCTATCGCAGAATTTGACCACGAATAGTCTTGCTTCATACCACTCACAACACACCTCTGCCAATCGGGTTTGTGTTGATAGATATAACATGCCCTTTTAATTGCCTGAAGCAATGACTTGCCTGAATACTCGGTGAATGTAAAACCATTACCATCTCCTGATAGGGGATCAAACTCTTCAATGGTATCAGATAGCCCTCCGGTTTTTCGAATAATGGGAACAGTCCCGTATCTTAAGCTGATCAATTGTCCAAGCCCGCATGGCTCATAGTGTGAGGGCATCAGGAACATATCAGCTGAGGCATAAATCCTGTGTGCCAGTTCTTCATTATATCCAAAGTTGACACTTATCTTCCCTCGATATTTTCGAGCTATTTTTTGGAGCAGGCTATGATATTTCTCCTCACCAGACCCAAGCAGGATGAGCCTGATATCCATGGAAAGCAATGATTCGAAAATCTCAGCTAAGATATCAAGCCCTTTTTGGGCTGCCAATCTGCCAACCAGACCGATTAATGGTATTTGTTCATCTGGCAAGGGCTGAAGGCTCATGGCTGCTGCCTTCTTTGTCTCAAGATGAAAGTAATTTATTAGGTTTAGCTTGTTTAATTCTTTATTTTCAAGACAATCAAGATTGTAGTGGTATGGGATTTCTTTGTCTGTTTCTGGATTCCAGACATCATAATCAATGCCATTTATAATCCCATATAACTCATGTGACCTTTGTTTGAGCACACCATCCAGCCCATATCCACATTCAGATGTCTGGATCTCCTGAGCATATGTTGGACTAACCGTATTGACAATATCAGCATAAATAATCCCGGCTTTTAGAAGGTTAATCTTTCCATAGAATTCAATCCTGTCCATGGTAAATATCTCTTGAGGATCAACCCCTGAAAACAGCTCAAGCTCAGATGGGTTGAACACCCCCTGATACCCAAGATTATGGATGGTGAGGATGGTTGCTATTGATGAATAAAAAGGGTCATCCTTGTAAACGGTTTTCAAAAAAAGGGGGATAGTGGATGTTTGCCAATCATTGAGGTGGATAACATCAGGCGACCAATCCTTTAGCCTTAGCATCTTCAGGACAGCACGGCTAAAAAAGATGAATCGTTCTGCATTATCCTCATAGTCTCCTGACCTGGTACCATAAAGCTCATCCCGAAGAAAATAATCATCGTTTTTGATAAGGTAAACAGTGATATTTTTATACTTGAGTTCCTGAACGATACACTTGATAGATATTCCCTTGATAGGGACATCTATCCCGTCTATTCTTTTAACAGCAAATTGCGGATTATTTGCAAGCCATTTTTTGGTCATGGTATATTCTGGCAAAACAAGTCTGACATCATGACCCTTTTCTTTAAGTACAAGCGGCAAAGCACCAGTTACATCTGCCAGACCACCTGTTTTAGCAAAAGGAACTGCCTCTGATGTGGCTACTAATATCTTCATTGAAATCCCTCCCGGAAAAGAAAGTGAATAGGTCTTATAAGTCATCTATGACTTATAAGACCTATTCACTGTTCCCACACAATCTTGCCACTTGCGACAGTCATCACAGCCCTGCCTTTCAGCTTCCACCCATGAAACGGGCAATTCCTTGCCTTTGAGGCAAAGGTATTAACATCAACCACCCATTCCATTTCAGGGTCAATAATGGTTATATCTGCTCTTGATTCAGGCACAATGCCAGATGTTTCCAGCCCAAGAATTCTGGCTGGATTTATGGTCATTTTTGATAAAGCATCAGACAGTGTAAGCACACCATTATCCACCAATTCTGTCAGAACCAATCCAAGTGATGTCTCCAATCCAATGATACCAAATGGTGCCCGATTGTATTCCTGCTCTTTTTCTGTTCTGGTATGCGGGGCATGGTCAGTAGCGATTACATCTATGGTTCCATCAGACAACCCCTGTCTTATTGCCTCAACATCCTCTTTAGTCATCAATGGGGGATTCATCTTTGTATTGGTGTCAAATTGAAGAAGGCTGAAGGGCGTATCAATAATCCCGCAGACAGCACTATCAGTCAAGGTAAAGTGATGAGGCGTTACCTCACAAGTAACATTTGCCCCCCTCTTCTTCGCCTGTCTCACCAATTCTACGGATTTTTTGCTGCTTACATGGGCAATATGAAGCCTTGCACCTGCTGCCTCAGCCAGGATAATATCGCGAGCCACCATAACCTCTTCTGCGGCAGAAGGGATGCCTGCCAGCCCAAGAATGGTTGAATAATATCCCTCATGCATACATCCGCCAGCAGCAAGGGTATTATCTTCACAATGAGAAATAATTGGTATATTGAACTGGCGAGTGTATTCAAATGCTCGTTTCATTAAAACCGTGCTTTGTATGGAATGTCCGTCATCTGAGACAGCCACTGCCCCAGCCTTAATCATTTGACCTGTCTCGGCTAATTCCTCACCCTTTAGTTCCTTACTGATAGCACCAATTGGCAGAACCCTGATGACACCATCCTGTTTAGACTTAGCCAGAATAAATTCTACCATACTCTTATTGTCAATAACTGGACTGGTATTGGGCATACAGGCAATAGTAGTAAATCCACCAGCAGCAGCAGCTCTGGTGCCAGTAGCTATGGTTTCCTTGTCCTCCTGCCCCGGCTCTCTCAGATGAACATGCATATCAATCAGTCCAGGGGCAACTAATTTACCAGTAGCATCAACTACCCTTGACATACTTTCAATGTTCCCAATCCCTGTCCCAACATCCACAATCTTCCCATCATTGATTAAGATGTCAGCAATCTTTTCTTGATTATTATACGGATCAATTATTTTGCCATTACGAATCAATAAGTCCATTTGTTTACCCTCTTTTACAAAGTAGGCATACAGATTACAGATTTTTACAGATTTTACCACAAAGAACGCAAAGAGTACAAAAACCACAAAGAACACAAAGTTTTTTCAAATTCTCCATTTTCTGTGTTCTTTGTGCTCTTTGTGGTTAATCTTCTCCTTCCTTCACCTTATCGAAAAATCATCAAATTCCTCAGTCCACAGTTCTTCATGAATAACAACATCCTTAACGATTGCCCCACGAGGGCCAACCTGACAGAATTGGACAGCCTTATCCACCTTATCCTCATCCCCGGCAAAGACTGTCTCAACCCTTCCATCAGGCAGATTTCTTACCCATCCGCTAAGCCCGAGCATTCGAGCCTGCTCTTGAGTTCTTGCTCGAAAGAAAACACCCTGAACCAATCCTGAGATATACACGTGAACCATTTTTTTGTTCATTTTCCCCTACCTATTGCATGGCAATCATTAATTCACGCTGAAGACTCCTATTGAGGCTTATTCCATTAATCACTGGAAAATGTAAGGCTTACGCCGCATTAGCTTCAGAAGCTACCTTTTCCTTTTCCTTTTTCTTGTAATCAGTAATATAGAACCCTGAGCCCTTAAAAATAAGCCCTGCTCCTGGAGAAAAGACTCGCTTTACTGTGCCCGTACATTTTGGGCATTCTTTGGCATGGTCATCATTCATTGATTGAAACATCTCAAATGTTTCGGTGCAATCATTACAAACATAGTCATATGTTGGCATTATCTCCTCCTCCTGATGGAATAGATGGAATAGATATGGAATAGGCTGAAGACTGAAGGCTGAAGGCTGAAGGTTAAGTTCCTAACACTCGATGTTCAAGGTTTTTCAACCTGTGATAGTCAGAATAGAACGGCTTAGCATATTTGTAGCTGCGGGAGGTAGCACTGGCAGCAGACCTTCTGTCTCTGGCAGGCTTGTCCCCGCTATCTTTCAATCACACATGGAAATAAGAAGCGACC
>DYDG01000146.1 GCA_020717845.1 Marinifilum sp.
AGAATTTTCTTTGTGCCTTTGTGCCTTTGTGCCTTTGTGGCAAACTTTTAGCTAATTTCAGACACCACCCGATTTCAGAATAAATACACCACAGTAGCATCAGGTAAGAGGGATAAAGAAGAAAATAAGACTTGAGAATGAATATCTTGTATGGTCAGAACTCTGACTCCAATCCTGTCCTCATCTTAATAATAAAGGTTGTGCCCTGACCAGGCTTACTTGTAACCTTAATCTCTCCCTTATGTGCCTCAATAATACGATGACATATAGCCAGCCCCAAACCCGTGCCCTTGCCCTTGGTAGTAAAAAATGGGTCAAAGATATGCTGCAGGTATTGCTCGGATATTCCTGCTCCTGTATCAGAGATGGTTATACAGGGACCATCTTCACTCTTGACCATTAATTCCCCCTTTCCACCCATAGCTTCTGCAGCATTCTTGATAAGATTGATAAATACCTGTTTAAGACGCTGGGGATCACATTTTATCTGGGGCAGATCAGGTGCAAAATTCTTGATTATTTTCATACCAGAGAATATCTCATCCGGCAGCTCTTTGAAAGAGTCCTCAAGTATCTTATTTACCTCAACCAGCTCTATCTTAAGCACTATCGGTTTTGCAAAGCTTAGCAGGTCGTTGAGATAAAAGGTAATCCTGTCTGCGGCATTATCTATCTGCAACAGGACATCCTGGACATTTTTTGGCTCATCTTCCATGATTTTTTTCAGGTAATAGAGCCCTGCCTTGATTATGGATAAAGGATTCTTTATCTCATGTGCGGCTTCAGAGGCAATTTGACTGGCAGCAGCAAGCTTTTCCGATTTAACAAGCTTATCTTTGAAACTCTTTAAGTCTGTTGTCATTTGATCAAAGGCAATGGACAATTGCCCAATTTCATCATTGTTTTTTTTAATAGGCATATGATAGTCAAAATTGCCTTGAGCAATTATTTTTGTCCCTGTTAGCAGTTCATTAATGGGCCGGGCTAACATGAATCGGACAAGCAAGGTAATGGCTATGGAGGTAAAAAGGATAGCCAGTATAATTATTAAGATGGTAACATGTTGCACATTATCCAATCTCTGTTCTATACTGCTAATGGAAAAGATTAGAGATATCCTGCCAATCTTCTGGGTCTCTTTTTTAGCAGCACCCAGAAACATCTCCTCCTGTGTCTCTTCTCCAAACCTTTCACTAAGGATAGGAACAGTATATTGCTTAATATGCCTGCTATCTTGCCTTGTTCCTGCCTGAAACAGAATTTCTCCCTGTTCATCCTTGATTTCACAGAAGATAATATCTTTCTGGCTTATGGCTGTCTCACCTATCACGGAGAGCATTTCACTATTTCCAAACAAGATCGGATATTCACTGCTTGCGGCAAAGCTATTAACCAATGCCTTTGCCCTTTCATCAAATTCAAACAAAAGTGCTTTTTTCTCATGCCAGAGGAAATAAGAACCAAGTGTTGTCCCCATGATGATAATTGATATGATAAATAAAAAGCTGATTTTTTTGTCAATTCCAAATTGCATAAAAACTCTCCATGGATGGTAATTAGTAAACGTTCAGGTGTAAATAAGTGAAAATGGAAAAGTAGGGGAAAAGGGGAAATCTAATTATTCCATAGATTCTTTTTTCCCTTTTTCCCTATTTCCCCTTTTTCCTTCATTACACCCTGAATGGTTACGGTAATTATTCGTGCTATTTACGGTTGTTTCGACTCTGCTCAATGAGCAACCGACACCTATTCTCCAAATACCTCACTGGCCTGTTTGATAATTGCCTCAGGAATTTTTATGCCCAGGTGTTTAGCAGTCAACAGATTCAAAGAAAATCTTACCTTCCCTGGTGCTACAGGCAATATGGTATCCGGTCTCTGTCCCTCAAGTATCTTCAGAGCAATTTCTCCAGCCTGCATGCCAATATCATGATAATCGCACTCAAAAGAGACCAGGGCGCCTGCCCTGGTGTAATAAGAAGAAAGACCAATCACTGGAAATTTTCTTTTTAATCCCTCTATCAGCAGATACTCTACTGCCTTAGGGAAATATATCCCTGTATCAGGTATCATCAAAAAACAATCTATCTCATCAGAGATAGATTTGAGTGCTCCAGAGATATTCTCCCCAGAGCTAACCTTACGGGAGATAAGCTGGCAATCTAACTCTCCGCATGCCTGTGATATTTCATTATATAAATGAAGTGTTTCAGGTGAATAGATCGTTCCGATTTTTTTAAGATCTGGCAAGAGCCTTTTAATCTCTCTCAACTGCAATATAACCGGGATATTCAATGAAACCCCGGTAATATTTGAGCTAACAAACTCTTGCGGGTTAAGCACCATGGAAAACACCACTGGAATATGCGTTACATTCTGTCTGGCTGATTTTGACGCACCTGAACCAATGGTAAGGATAATATCCTGCTTTTGCTTTTTGATTTTAGAATAGATTGCTTCAGTCTCCTGTTGCTTTAGACTATATGTATATATCTGAAGAGCTATCTTTTTTCTTTCAAAAAATTCTTTAAACCCCTGCCAGGCTTGCTGGTAAGGAGCAATCTCTGAGGAAAAGATAACGGCTACAGTGGCTGCTTCCTCAGCGGCAAAGCACCACTGACTGAAGGATATCAGGAAAAGGACAAGCCCAAGCTTTGTGACAGATAAAATTTTTCGCATATTCACCACCATATTTTTTCAACAACCCGATAAGTAGCTAAAAACAATATAGATTTTTGTGTAAGAAAGGGAAAAAGGAAAAACTGGAAAAAGGGGAAAGTCATTTATATTTTACTTTCCCCCCTTTTTCATTAGTTACACTTTATTCTTAGCTATTTGTCGGGTCATTGTATTTTTTAATGTAGTGCAATCATTCTGCTTGCACACTGCATGTCTCGCACCACTCAGGGTGCAAACTGCCATTGCAATGAACGAATAATCACAAGCAAGGATGCTTGTTACTTTCCTACAACCTTACATCCAGAGACACCACCACTGCCCTGCCTGGCTGTGGATGGTCAAACGGGAGGGTATCGCTGAGCTGCGGATAAGCCCAGTCTTTATCAAACAAATTATTTATCTTCAGTTCAAGACGGACATCATCATTGATTTTCTTCATACAATTCAGATCAACCACCGTGTGATCATCTACCCTGTCTCCAAGCTTAGAAACAAAGGTATCTGTGCCCCTCTTTGTATACCAAGTATTCTTTACCACTAAAGAAAGGTCCATGTCAGGCGGCAGATGATAAAGCAGACCTGCATTAAGCTTGGTTTTTGGTGTATTGGGTATCTCTCTGCCATTATCACGATCATCTGTTTCCTGAATAGTAGCATTAACAAAGAATTTGCCCTGAGGGATACCCATGTCAAAATCCAGTTCAACCCCATGCGACTTGTGCTCTTTTGCTACATTAAGATATGGAACCACAAACCCTTCTACTATATTATATGCCCGGATAGGATTTTCCAGGGTGCTGTTAAAATAGGTAATGGATGTCTGGAATCTCTTTGCATAGTAGGCTGCGGATGCCTCATAAGTCTCTATGGTTTCAGGTTTGGCAGTAAATGTGGTAAATGCAGCTGGCACTGTCCAGATCTTGTTCGCATTTTCTTTGTAGACATCCGCATACATGGTATTATCAATACTTTCCTTTAAGCCCAGTCCTCTCATGGCAGTTCCATATAATAGCTTCAAGCTTAAGTGGTCATTCACCCTTTGGACCAGTCCAACCCGAGGGCTTGTCTTTGTGAAGCTATTCCCTGGTTCAATCGAATTAATGACCTTATCATACCTGACACCAAGGGTTGATTTTAATCCCTCTAATACTGGAAACTCATTTTGTAATTGGAGGTAAGCAGATTTTGCAACATAGTTTTTAGATCTGTTGAAATAGTAGTCGCCACCAGGGATAATGTTGCTGCCACTAAAGAGATAGAAATGGCTGTTTTCGCTGGTATGCCACCTTTGATCATAGGCAATCCCGCTGATTATATTGAACCTGCCACCACTGTATTTCAAACATATATCGCCCATATAAAAATGGTCAATAAGCCCAAATCTTATGGCATCCGATCCGCCAGCAAAGAAAAGCCCAATATCATCATTCCTCTGAAAGAGCAGCTTGGTATCAAGGCTCAAGCCTTTGGTCAGCTTTTTATCATACATTAAAAATGGCTGAAGTGTTTCAAAGGTATAATCATCTATTTTGTGGGTGGTGCCTATCCAGCCGGTGCCCAGCCCGCCTCTCTGGCTCATGGAGGAAACACCAAACTTTAGCCCATTAAGGGGAGAATCTTGAGTGCAATCAAATATTGCCAGCAGGTGCTGGTTCTTTTTACTGTCTCGAACGATGTTGTTTTCACCATATTTTTCCTCACTGTTATTCTTGCCGTAAAAGCCAAAGCTCACATCCCCTGCGATATTCTTTTTTTGTATCAGGCAGTGTCCCATAAACCTCTTCTGCTCATGAGGCGATCCAATCGACAGGCTGTTACGGAATGCAAAAATCATTTTAACCCCTATACAACATATACTGTTTTAGATCGT
>DYDG01000033.1 GCA_020717845.1 Marinifilum sp.
CACCATTGTGTGAAAGCTTGCGGCTAAAAACATTGCACGAATAACTGTAGGGGCAGACCCCTGTGTCTGCCCTGATTTGTGGACAGATAAAGGAATCACACGAAAAATGGTGAAAATGAACCGTCCCAAGCCGTTCTATTCTGACTATCACAGGTTGAAAAACCTTGAACATCGAGTATTAGCTAATAGCTCTACTTGCTAAGTGTACTCATAAACCACTTCAAGTGTCCCCACAGGTACAACCTCAATATGGATAATTTGTTAAGCAGCAAAAATATGTTTACCTATCATCTTGCAGGACTGCAAGTTAAGACATCGGCAAAAATATCTTGATTTTATTTGTAATTTGGCATGATTCTTGCATATATAAAAGTAAGTCTTTTCTGTGCAGACGGGCATATAGGTAGCTTCAAATTTTGAAGTGCTTTTTGCTTCGTCAAAAAAAAGAAGGGTGTCTTTATACAAAGGGTGTTATAGGGACATCCTTCTTTATGTTTTGTAAATGTGGAGTTTTGGATTGAAGATTTTGCTTTGAAAATTACAGAGGGAGGTAATTTTGAGGAAAAAGGGACAGGGATGGGATTCAGGAGGAAGCATCAAAGCAAATAAAACAGCAGAAATCGTTGCCATTAATCGCACAAGTATAGAAAGAAGAATTCAGGAACAGGAAGAGGTTAATAAAAATCAATTGTATGGGGAGGAGTTAATGGAGATAAAAGCAAGAATTATTGCAACTTCACTTAATCCAGTGGATGGATCCTTTCAATTGGGAGAGATTTTAACATTGATTGTACCTAAAAAAATATGTCCATGGCGAAGTTAATAACACAGGTTTTTTTTAGCTTGTGAATATGGATAGGGTTTTGACGAGAAAGACGAGAAAATGGTGTATCTGAAGGCAAAAATACCTGAAGATACACTTTTTTTTGATATTATGATGTTTGATAATCCTACAGCAAGGGTAGGGGAGATAGGTAATTTTAGACAGGATTACAGGATTTTTAAGGAAATTTTTGGGATGGTTCACCATTGTGTGAAAGCTTGCGGCTAAAAACACTGTAGGGGCAGACCCCTGTGTCTGCCCTGATTTGTGGACAGATAAAGGAATCACACGAAAAATGGTGAAAATGAACCGTCCCAAATTTTTCAATAAGGTGTTATGTGCTATGATAAATAAAACATTGTCTATTGTCTTAATATTAATTGTATGCCTTTATTCAAGGATTGCTCTGGCAAAAAATGGGGAAGATGTTCCTGTCAATAGTGGGATTATTTTTTCACAATTAAAGATGCTTGATAAGGGGATAGAAAAAACAAAAGAAGTTATTGCTGCCACTAACAATAAAGAGATTGTCCAGAGGTTCAATAGTTGCTGTAATGCTCGAGATAGGATATTTGATTTGATAAAAGAGGAGAGCTTTAATGAGGCAATTCTTGATAAAATAATTGAAACTCAAAAGGAAACAAAAAACATAAGGAGCTTAATTGAGCAGGAAATATTTATCAAGAAAAAAATGGAGGAGTTAGAAGAGGATTTGAGTGAAAAGAAGCTGATGATTGCCTCGAGTAATAATGAGAAGGTTAAACTATTGTTTAACAGTGCATCAAAAAATATGTTGTTAGCCAGAAAATTGATCAAAGATAACAATAGAACCCTTGCTAATCAATACATGGATAGATCTACGCGATTGCTTCAACAAGCTGTCTCATTTGTCAATGGCAGAGAAAAAATAGAGAAGGAGATTGAATATCTCCAATATAGGCTTAAAAAAGCAGAAAAAATTGCTCAGATAAGTAAAAAAGAAGAAGTAATAGACATGGTGAATGATGCAAAAAAAATGGTTGAAAAAACAAGCAGGATGATGATCACCTATCAGGATGAAGATTATGAAAAAGTATCAGCGGAGATAAATATTGCTTCAAGGCTTATCGATCGGGCAATTCGTTCCTCTGGGGTAAGTATCTCTGATATTATAAAGCTGAATATGGAACAATGCTTTGCCCAATTAAGGGTAAATATCTCTGAAAGTATAATGGAACGATGGCTTGCCCAGTTAAATGAGGTAAATAAAATAGTTGCTCGAGATAATAATATGGATGCAAAAAAACTTATGGATAAGGCAATGAAAATGGCTCAAAAAGCGAAAAGGGCTATTTCCTCTAATGACCGAGAATCAGCTATGAAATATATAAATTCTTCTTATGAATTAGCAAAAGCTGCATTAATAACATCTACTAATGCTGTAACGGTCTTACCGCAGTAATTGTAGTGAGCACACCTTCAGGTGCGTCTTATGCTTGATTCAAAACGCACCTGAAGGTGCTCACTACATCTGCGTAAGTCGCTGCTTACAGTCTATCTGCCTATTCTTATTGCACACACGCCCTGCTTATCCGAATTAACTCATAGGGGATCTCACCGTTCAGCAAGTCAAATATTGGTCTAAGCCTATCTGCACCAACTTGATCCATTGCTTCAAGTATCATCAGAAATGTTTTTTCATCTACCCATGGGGCAGGATGAGTGATCTTTTCTTGTTGAATGTATTCCTCAAGATAGCCAAATACTGTGGATGTTGCTCGGCAAACCCTGGCAGCTGCTTCCTCTACAGAGCAGCCCTGACTGAATAATTCAAAGGCATGGAATTTTACTGCACTCAAGGATGAATCCTTTGTCTGCTTGACAACAATGGGTGCTGGCATTGTATCCATCTCAATAGAATTTGTGGTGCAATAATCAACTATAGCTTTGACAAAGACATCACCATAGCTCTCCCACTTCTTTTGTCCAACCCCGGTTATGTGTAGGAATTCATTGAGATTAGACGGCCTTCGCAGAGCCATATCCTTCAGAGAGGCATCACTGAAGACTATGTATGCAGGAACATTTTGTTTCTCAGCTAAATTCTTCCGTAATACCCTTAAGGCATTGAATAATTCATTGTCCACACCTTCCCATGATGAGGTAGCACCTCTGGCGACAGTTAGCTGTGTTTTGGGTTGTTCTTGATGTATTGGCAGTGGTTTTGTCAATCGTGGTATTTCATTGTCTTTGATTATACGCCAGCCATTTTCTGAAACACTGATGGTTTTATATTCCTCATCCCTTTTGAGGTATCCTTGCATGACAAGTTGTTCTATCCATATGCGAATGTTTTGCTTTCCTTCTGAGGCAAGGATGCCCCAGGTGCTTAAGCTGTCATGTCCTGCCTGCAGGATTCGTTGATCCTTTGAGCCGGTCAGGACTCGTCCAATATAAGCCGAGCCAAATGAAGAGGCACTCATAGCCTCTCTGCCAGAGTTTTTCAACCTTACGATACAGGAGATAATCTTCTGGGCAATGACAAGGGCATCTTCCATCAGATCTGGCTCTTCTATACAGATATCACATGCTCCGCAGTTTTGAGTATCGAGCTTTTGGCCAAAGTATGACACAATAGCCTGATGACGGCACGAGGTATTGATACAAAAATCATACATCTCTTTGAGCTTTTTTGAGGCAATCCTTCCAGCCTCAGAATCTAAGTCGCCGATAATCTTTTGCCAGGTCATAAAATCAGAGTAGGCGAAAAACAGGCAGCATTCAGATTCAAGCCCATCACGGCCTGCTCTGCCGGTTTCTTGCTGATAATGCTCGAGTGATTTGGGCATACCAGCATGGATAACATACCGGACATTTGATTTATTGATGCCCATTCCAAAGGCAACAGTGGCTACAATCACATCAACCCTGTCATTAATGAACGCCTCCTGATTTTTCTTGCGATCCTGATCTGATATTCCTGCATGATATGGCAGGGCATTATATCCCTTTTGATTCAATCTTAAACAAAGATTATCAACATCTGTTCGGCGGATGCAATAGATAATTCCGGATTCTGTCTTATGGTTTGCAATCACAGAGCATATTTGATTAAATACATTATCGCGGTGCTTTATCCGATAGATAAGGTTTGGACGATCAAAAGAGCCTGTTAGTATCAAGGGTGCAGTCAGCTGCAATTCCTTGCAAATATCCTGACAGACAAGCTCAGTTGCAGTGGCTGTATATGAATGTATATTGATATCAGGGAACACATTTTTTAATGTCTTCAACTGGCGGTATTCAGGACGGAAATCGTGTCCCCACATACTGATACAATGTGCCTCATCTATGGCAATGAAGGATAATTTTGTTGTCTTAAGCAGTTCGATAAAGCTATCCATAACCAATCGTTCTGGGGCAATGTAGAGTAGTTTGACCTTATTCTGCCTGATGTCTGACAGACAGGAGTAATGTTCTGCAGCTGACATGCTGCTGTTAATGAATGCGGCTGAAACGCCTGCATTCTTAAGAGAATCAACCTGATCCTTCATCAATGAGATAAGAGGGGAGACTACCAGAGCCATACCTGGGAGACACATGGCTGGCAATTGAAAACACAGTGATTTTCCGCCGCCTGTCGGCAGGACAGTAACCGAATCACGACAGGTCATCACACATTCCACAGCCTCCTTTTGCCATGGAAGAAATTCGTCGTAACCCCAATATTGTTTTAAAACCTTGTATGGAATCTCATGATCATAATTGGTCATGGTGAATACTCCTTGAGTGAATTGATATTATGCTGCATAAAGCATGGTAATTCCAACCATCAACAATGTTACCACAAAAGTATCATCATGTCAATATTTTTATCGCCTTTTTCCTATCCTTGAGAGCGTTGCGCGGAGATACAGATTTGACGAATTTTCACGGATTTTTATCGGTGTTTATCTGTCTCATCTGTGTTCTATGACAAGTTTTTGTTTATATCTTCTCCAACACATCAACAGCTCTCGGTGGACAGCCACTGACAAAAGGGATGCCATGCTTTGAGGCAATATCTCTCATGCAGTCGCCAACCCCAATGATACGGCTGCCATGAGTTTTCTTGATTATTTCGGGTTTGCCGGTCATGATGTCTAACCGCTGTAGCAATCCATAGCGAATGAATCTGCCAATGTGCCAGGGATGGGAGAGGGCAGTCTTCCGTATCTCAGCCATCAGTCCCAGGCATCCGCTGCATGTCTCGTCAGTCCAGTGGTAATAAAGATTGGCTATCCTTCGATGATCTGTTAAGGGAATAAAATTCATCTGGTATTTATCTAAGGGCAGTCCTATCATTTCATCCTCAAATCCGCCTACGCCCATATCCCTTGCTATCTTTAAGTGCCTGATATTTTCGGGCTCAAACCCCATAAGCCTTGTTGCCGCTGCATCTGTAGGAAGGAGATGGCTGCCGCAGATGACCAGATTGATGCCTTGCACCTCTTGTCCATGTTTTCCGGGTGGTCCACCCTGTTCGCCGTTAATGGCATCAATAATGATCAGGTTTGGTTTGACTACACTTGCCAGGGCAGCAATCGGACGATGTAGCCCAAGCAGATGGATTTTTTTGTTATCCTCTTTTCTTAGCAGTCCCATCTGGTTTTTCATGCTAAGGGTTACGGTGGTTGAGGTATGAACCTTTAACTTGGCAATATTGATATATTCTGAATCAAGAACCAGCGATGGAATCTGTAGCTCTCCATAGTCCCATGAGATGCATCTTCGTTCTGCATGGTGAAGGTTTATCAGACGGACATTTCCCCCCCCTCTTCCCCTACACATCTTTTCATACCCTGAGACAACAAATGTTCGCTCATAATCTCGCAATGGACCCTCGCCAACAATTATTTCTTTTATCCCCTGGTGTCTTAAGTAGTCTATTACTCCGGCTATTATTCTATGATTGGTAATATAGGGTGTCCCATTCTGACATGGGCTGGGAATACATGGCTTGATTAGTGCCCTTTCATGTTGAGGTTGATATTTAATCTCAGAAAGGGCAGTATAAATCGTATCTTCAATAGTATCTTTGAGTTTTCTGATAATAATCATGGTAAAAATTATTCTGTTCCTTAAAACCGTATCTCTATCGCATGATATGGACATGCTTTAAGGCATAATCCGCAAACAATACATCGGTCAGAGTTAAACGAGACCAACATCTGGCTGCGGTCAACGCTTAGGGCATGGGAAGGGCATAAGGGGATACAGGCGGTGCAGTGAATACATCTTTGTTCATCCCATGTTACATCCTGAGCCAGTGCCTGAATGGTTACACCCAAGCCCTTAAGGTAGTCCATGCCATTATGGAGCATTTCCTTCTGTCCATTCAGCTCTATCACCATTTTTCCCTCTTCATTGGGGTCAACCTTGGCACTGAGAATATTAACCATCAGGTCATAATCTCGAATTAGATGATATGTAATTGGCTCTTCAATGGATTCTTTTGGAAAGGTTAAAACAACTCGTTTTTTCATGGCTCCTCCATTTCTATGTAGATAGGCTGAAATAGGCTGAAGACTGTTAGGCAGGAAGGATCCGAACCTAACAGTCTTCAACCTTCAATCTTCACAGCCTTCAGTCTTCCGACTCTTATCCTTACGTCTTCTCTTTCAGTGCCTTCAGGCTTATCCCGGAATCCACAGATGGCAGGGATGCTACCTTTTCGGTTAAGAGAAAATCACCCTTTTGAATCCATTCCTTGAGTGTCCCGGCTATTTCTCTTGCCCTGGCATAGCTTGAAAGCCCGCCTGTAGGAATATTCTTACCATTTATAGAGATACTCCCTTTTTTGAGCTGGCTATAATTTACCTCAGCTATAACATCTGGCTCCCTTTGCGGGTAGGTTGAGCTATAGTCTACTACAGGGGCATAGATGTCTTCATCCCTGACAGCTGCAAATTGGCATATCTCTTCATTAAGAATAGGGATAGGGATGCCAATCCCTACAGCCATGCTAACCCCATAGCCGGTCATACTTACACCCTTGAGCCAGTTTGGGCTCATTTGTTTCAGATCACCCATAACCGCTAATGTGCCAGCCCCTCTTTTGGGCACCCCATTTTCTCCGCGCAGGGCACATGGGTTGTGTTGTGTTCCATTCCAGACAACATAGCCTATCCCGCCGCCAAGAAATATTCTGGTTCCAATGCCAATGGTAAGATAAAACGGGTCATTTAACAGCGGGGATAGTTGTCCAGCACTGGAGTAGTTGGCATTACCCATTCGCGGCTGTAAGATGCCCATATAAGTATAGATGACCTTATCAGAGAGGTTTACACCTACATTATAGTTTTGATATGCATTCCTTGGGTTAAAGAGGACAGCCTCATTCATATCATTAAGATTGATAATAGCTTCTACCTCTTTTTTGGGATAGCAGTCTGTGCCGTAGGAAATAGCCTTCAGCCGGACATCCCTGCCAGCAACCAGATCCTCGATAACATGAGCACCGCCATACTTGAATGTCCCTGGATAAATGGTATTGGTTGGGTCATCCTCAGGCAGCTCTGTTGCTCCCAGATAGGCGTCAACCGCAGCCAATCCACCATAGGCAGGGATATTGTTCAGCCAGACCTTGTGTGCACGGATCCTTGGCTTAGAATGTCCAAAGTTAAAGTAAAAGCCAGAGGAACACATCGGACCAAAGGTAGCTGTGGTAACTACATCCACATCCCTGGCTGTTTGAGCAATACCTTTTTTATCTACAAGGTCAATAATCTCTTCAGCAGTAACAACCACTGCCTCACCCTTTTTAATCCGTTCATTAATCTCGGCAATTGTTTTTGGCATCGTGTGTCTCTCCTTTCTCATCTTTTTCACCTTTCTCACCGCAGAGAACACAGAGGCAGAGAACACAGAGAACGCAGAGATTGGCAGTAATTTTTTATTATATCTCGATGTTCAAGGTTTTTGCTACCTATGATAGTACTTGTAGCTGCGGAAGGTAGCACCTCTGGCAGAGATAGCATCTCTGCCAGGCTTGTCCCTGCTATCTTTTAACCACGCATAGAAGAAGCGACCACAAGGGTCGCAGCTACAAATATGCTGGCTGGCATTTTACCGCTCTGGCATAGTAATTCCTATGAGCCATAAAAAACTTGAACATCGAGTATTAAGATAACTTCCTCTGCGTTCTCTTGCGAACTCTGCGTTTTCTGCGGTGAATTAGCACTATTGATTATCCTGCTAATTTTGCAGCAATAATCTCAGCTGACCGTTTTCCTGAAAGCAGCATGCCGCCAAATATTGGACCCATTCTTGGTCCCCCAAAGACAGCATTGGCTGACATACCAGCTACAAAAACACCGGGGTATATCTCCTTAGTATTTTCGACAATGGTGCGTTCACCAACCTCTGCCCACATAGGCTTTTCCCCCAGCATCTCCCCGGTTTCAGTAAGGAGCTTTTTGCCAATCTTTCGGACGATTATTGCGGCCACCTCTGCAGCATGACCGGTTGAATCAATTACAGCCTTTGCCCGGATAGTAAGCGGGTCAATATGCAGTTTTGCCATAGTAACCGCAGTCCAGTTTAACACCAGACCAGTTACTTGCTCCTGACGAATCATCACATCCTCAACCCCGATAAGGTTAAATATCTTTAAGCCTGCCTTGATAGCACCAGAACAAAGGCTGGTAACCGTTTCTAATGAATTAGTAAGAAAATATCCATCTTGATACTCCTCTGTCCTTATTCCAAATTCATCAAGGATTGGCTTTGATTCCTGCTGAAACACACACTTATTATACATCATGCCGCCACCCCACATGCCACCGCCAATGGAAAGGTTGCGTTCAAACAGCACGGTCTTTAATCCCTTCTTTGATAGATAATAGCCTGCAGTCAAACCTGCTGGTCCCCCGCCAACAATGGCGACATCAATCTCCAACGAGTCAAGCAAATCCTTAGTCCAACTATCTATGATTGCCCTTGAAATAATAACATCATCTAATTGCATGAAAAATCCTCCTTTATCTCTACTATCTCTATTTGCTAACTTGCAGTTCTCTATCCATTCTTACTAAATCATCGATGGTGGTTGAATCCAATACTTCAGCCATCTTTTCCCCAACCCTTTTCCAGAGCAGTCTGGCAGCACATCTTGAGGCTCGACCGCACTCTTTTTTGCTTATTTTAGGGTCAATACAAAAAACAGGGTCAATGTAGTCTTCCAATATCCTGACTATATCCCCGGCTGTAATCAATGATGCCTTCTTTGCCAATCGATAACCGCCAGCCGGTCCCCTGATACTTTCTACTAAACCTGCCTTTCGCAATTTTACCATTAGCTGTTCAACATATTGAGGGGAAATATCCTGATTGCCAGATATCTCTTTAATAGATACAACCTCCCCTTTTTCATGTTTTTCATGTTTTTCATGGAGTCCCAACTCTATCATAACACGAATTGCATACCTGCCTTTTGTAGAAAGCCACATCTTGAAATCATCTCCTGATTTAGTAATTCAAAAACGCAAAAGAAATCATAGCATAATTGAGCAATTTTGTCAACAACTATTTTTCATGCTTTTTAGGTTTATTTGACAATTATCTTGACATCTTGTCAAAATTGTTGTATCATTATGATATGAGGTTATATCATGAAAAAATGGGGCATTATTCTCCTTTTATTATTTATTGTCCTTTTCGGCAGTGTAGCCTTTATTGTTTATCAAAAAGGTTTTCCAGCTGAATGGGCAAAACTGAAGATAATCTCCTCTCTGGAAAAGAGGATGAATGTCCAGGCAAAGGTTGACAGTGTTGCCTTTGGCTTTCCTAATAGGATAATCATTAATGGATTGAGCATAAGTCCATTACAGACAGGAACAACCACAAACCCTGCACCTGCAGCAAGAAAAAGCCCGCTTGATCACATGCATCCCATAGTTAAAGCAAAGCAGATAGTTATCCAGTGTCATTTACAGGACATTATTCTTAAAAGACATCCGTCTTCATATGGGATAAATAATGCGGTTATCAGCTCGGTTGAGCTTTATTTTTCTCGTTCTAAGGATGGTGTCTGGAATACTAAAGGTATCTTTAAGCCAGGCAAACCCAAAACGCATGGTCCTCCTGAATTTTCCTTGTTTGCTAAAAATAGCCGAATAATCTTTCAGGATAAGCTGTATGGCACAACCACTGTTCTTTCAGGAATAAAGGCAAGCTATGTTAATGGCAGGGTTAAGGCTAAGGCATTGGCTGGCAGTGAGATTCAGTCAGAATCCTTGACCCCGATACATTGCTCCGGGATTATCCACGCTGTATCCCCAATTGATATGAGTTGGAATATGGGGGTAAAAAAAACCAACCTTTCCAGATATTCACCGTATCTTAAACTCCCATTTGGTCAGGTTCTGGATGGGGATGCCTGGGTAGACCTCAAGGGAAGGGCTTCATGCTTTGGAATATCAACCATTCAAACAGGAACAAATACTGTCCCTGCATCAATAAGGACAAAAGGAAAAGAGATAAGGATTGGTGAATATACTATCTATGGACTGTCTGGACAGGTAGGTGTTCAGGATGGCAGATTTTTGCTTAAAAATGCAAGGCTTCCATTTAACCAGGTAAATGGTGTATTCAGGTTAACATCAGATAGTAGAGGCACAGGGACTGGAGAGAATGGTTCTAAAACCGCTGTGCTTGAGCATAAAGCCGCAGCAAAGATGGCTCTCTTTGCCAGAGTAGCTTACGCTGCTGGAAGTTCGACTGGCAGCAGCACAAAGCAAGTGCCAGCGATATTGCCTGTAACAACCCTAAAGGCAGATGGCTTAAGGGCTGTCTTATGCGGTGCTGAAATAAAAACTACGCTTGCTGTGCCGGATATAACCAATCCTGAAACATTGCTTGCAATTGAAACATCTAAGTTTGATGCCTCAATCTTAAAGTATTTGACGAATGTTGATAGACTAAAAGATTATTTTTCAAAGAGTAAACTCAAAACAAGCCTGAAATTCGACGGCAGGATAACCCCTTATCCTTTTATTGTTTCAGGCAGCCTTAAGACCAATAATCTCTTGGGCAAGGAAAGGTTTCTTGCAGAGGCAAGCTTTGTCTTTAAGGATAATGGGTTTGATTCCATAAACATAGATATTGACAAAAAGATGTCGATAAAGGGCAGAGCTTTTTTCTCGCCTGTTTCGCCTTTCTCGCCTGTTTCGTCCGATTCATCTGATTCATCCGCAAGCTCATTAGACCTTGTTATCGAATGCCGTAAGGCAAAGGTATCTTCGTTGCTTGGACTATCTGGAATCAAGGGGACGCGTGAACTTAAAGATGGTAATGTCTCTGGCAAGCTGCGAGTAAGATCTGGCAATTATGAGGGAAGCCTTGCTATGGATACCTCGGATACCTCCGGATTATTTCAGAGAGCAGTGTTAACGTTTAATGGGCAGGAGGTTGAGGCAGCTATTACTCAAGACCTGGACGGAAAGGACGGAAAGGGCGGAAGTGTTGCTGCCTTATGCCAATGGTCACCATCCTTAAAGGTTTCCGCTGCTGTCCGTGATTTTACATGGAATCATTCCAGATACTCCTTTGATGCCAGGTGGGAAGGCACAAGGGGTGAAGGTGAAGATTACCTTTGCCAACAGGCTGGAGAGGTAGAGGTTGAAAATGTTACCATTAACGAAATAGATTATCTGCCATGGCATGGCCGCTTAAGCTATGGAGAGCAGGTATTGCAAATTGATTCTCCAGCTTCTCTATCTTCTCAGAACCTTTTGATAAATGGACAGATAGGCATGGATCGAGCTGATGTAAATATCTGCTTTGCCGGGCTGAGGCTGGATATTCTCCACCCTGCCTTAAATGGTACAGCAGATGGCAGGATACGTTTGACAGGCAATCCTGCCAAACGGTTGATTATCTCTGGGCAGGGGATAGAGATGAAGGACAATAGCCTTCTTTGCGGAGTGAGCCACTCTGGCGGAGTGAGTAATGGCAGTAGCCATGCAACGGCTAACTTCTCTATCACTAAAAGGGAGAATATGATCAGTATCTCGTCTCTCTCTTTTACCCAGCCTGATGGCGGTAAGGCGTATGTCTCTGGCTTTGTGACCACATCCGATAGGGGTTTGAGCTCTGTAAGTCTGAATACTCAAGTAAGCAATCTACTCATAAAAAATGTGCGGGCAACAGCTACGGCTAAATATAATGGGAAGAGTGTTCCCCGAGGGAGCCCCTCTGGCGGAGGGAGCCCCTCTGGCAGAGTGAGCCACTCTGGCAGCGATTTTAAGGGCAATATCGTCCTTGCTAATGGATGTCTGGGAAAATTCAATATCCCATCCGGCAGGATAGAGATAAATAGAAAAAAGGGTGTCCATGTCTTTTCCGGCAATATCTGTATGGGTGATAAGGGTGTAAAGGGTGTGAAGGGTGTGAAGGGTGTGCTTGCCTGTTCCGGGGAATGCGACAGCAATTTTATTCTAAGTAGTTTTACCCTCAGTGGGATGAATTTCAATGAGCTGCCATGGGACTATTTTCATGAGTGGCATGGCAGTGCTGTCTTGCAGGGTAAAATTGAGGGACAGATAAAAACGCCATGTATCTCAGCCAAATTCAACTCGTCTAACTTGAATATAGGCGGCAAGGATATAAAAAGTCTTAATGGCAGCATCTATCATGTTTCGAATCGGTTAGTGGTAGATGCCAGCTTTGATGATGAATTATTCTTTTCCGGAATGATTGGTGAGGAAACCAGAGCCAGAATAAGGATAGAAAATGGCAGATTATCTCTCTTAAGCAGGATATTAAGATTGCCTCCATTAAAGCTTAATGGATTGATAAATGGGGACTTAAGCCTTACCGGAAAGATGGACAATCCCTGCATTGAGGGGGATGTGACTGTCAAGGATTTTGAAAGCCATGGGGTATTTGCAGACCTGATCAGGGCAAAGGTTAATATTAAGGATAAGGTGTTTTCGATTAACAGGGAGGCTGCCTCTACCGGAGGTGCTACCTCAGCCAGAGGGGCTGCCCTTTCACAATTGTATTGTCAACAGGATGGGGAAACCAGGCTGACTATTGAAAAATGTATGATTGAGCTTGTCCCTGATGGACGAATTAGCTTTGAAGCCATAGCAAACTCATTCAGGGTAGCAAACATAACCCTTTCAGGCACAGTATCATGTAACGGAAATATTACCATAGGCAAAAGTGCTTCAGTAATGCTTAATACCAGCAATATTGTGGTTAATGACTCCTATGACCTGAAAAACCTTGCGGTTCTGGTCAAGTTTATAAATGATGAGTCCTTTGAATTTATCCAGCAGCCAGCTGAAAACAGCGTTATGGGCAAGATAAGTTTTGCTTCCAGGGATAAGGTAGTTATTGATGGTTTTAGCCTTCTCAGGCAGGAGAGAAGGATATTAGAAATCACTGGATGGACAAACCTGTCAACAAAGAAGATGGATATAGGCATCATCATGGATAAGGCTGACTTAGCCCTGCTTTCACTCTATATGCCTACAATCAAGAAGGCAGAGGGTATTGTTAATGGTGGGCTGCATTTTGGCGGTTTGATGAATGATCCAGAAATAAACGGCTCTTTGAAATTTTCCGGCAGTCTTAACACCTATCCCTTTGCCGCAAGGGTAAGGGACATGAATGGTGAGCTGCATGTTGTCAATAACTCTCTAATCATTCGGGACATTAGTGCTAATATTGGCAAGGGCAGGTTGATTGCTGTCAGCGAGGGAGCATTTACATTGTCTAATATGAACATCTCTGTCCTGACTCAAGGGGCACCAATCCCTATCCTTGTCCCTGAATTTATCGAGAGTCATGGACGATATGGCGGGCTTGAACTGAATATGAATATAAGTGGGGCAGTCTCATCCCCACTTATTACCGGACAGGTTATCGTCAGCAACACAGATTTTACCTATCCGCCAAAGAAAACAAAGACTGTGCCTATTGGTTTTTTTGATAAAATGAGATGGGATGTAATGATTATTACCAGGGATAATATTCGATACTATAACGATTATACTCGTATTTCCATAAAAAAGAATGCCTGGCTTAAGCTTGTAAAGAACGATGACCAGTTTAATATTACCGGCAATATAATTGCCAGAGCAGGCGGGGCAATCGATTACTTAGGCACAGATTTTACCCTGAAAGAGGGTTGTCTGGAGTTCAGGGATGACCAGTCCAGTCCATACCTGTCTGCCATGGCCTGGGCAAGGATGGGTAAGAGAAAGATATCCCTTAGCTATCAAGGGTACCTCTCCAAAACAGAATTTGTATTGAATGCAACCGGCTATCCCCCATTAACCCAGGAAGAGATAATGAGGCTGCTGATTAGTCGAAGCGAAGGGAGCGAAGAATATGCAACCTTAAATCAAGATGATTTGCAGACACTCTTTTTTGTTGCCGGCGGGCAAATACTTGGCAAGAAGATACCAGATACCATTCTGGTCCCAATTGAACGAAGGATTAGCCGAATGTTACGCATTGACCTTGAGGTAAAGACCCCGGCTATAGAAAAGATGCTGGAACAGAGCATTTTTGCTCAAGGGACAGCCAGCTCATCATCTGTATTTGCCAAAACAAGTATCAAGGTAGGCAAGTTTATTCGAGAGAATTTATACATTAGCTATGAGGGTGTCTTGAACCCGGTAGTAGAAGAGGATATAGCCAACCAATCCCGCAGGATGAGACTTGAGAATGAGATAGGACTGGAATACTATCTGTCAGGGAATACTACTGTTAAATATAAATTCATTCCGCGTTATAATCAGGCAAAGGCTGAATATGAGGTGAGCATGGAACGAGGATTGAGGTTTTGACAGGTATCAGGTATCAGGGTTAAACCACAAATATTACGATTCTGCTTCTGGCTGATACCTGATACCTGTTCAAGAGGTTATAAATGACTAAATTGACACATTTCGATAAAAATGGTAATCCAAGAATGGTTGATGTCTCATCTAAGGAGGTAACTCAAAGAATAGCTGTTGCACGGGGCAGGGTGCGGATGCAGGCTGAAACGCTTGAATTGATAAAAGCGGGCAATATCCATAAGGGTGATGTCTTGAGTGTGGCTACATGTGCCGGGATTATGGCCGCAAAGCAAACCGGCGGGATTATTCCTATGTGTCACCCATTAGGTCTTGATGGGTGTGAAATATCGTTTGCCTTTGATGAAACTGAGCCAGCTATTGAGGTAAAGGCAATGGTTAGGGTTTGTGCCAGAACCGGTGTGGAGATGGAGGCATTAACCGCTGTGTCCATAGCTTGTTTGACTATCTATGATATGTGTAAGGCTTATGATAAAGCCATGATTATCTCAGATATTATGCTTGTTTCAAAAACAGGCGGTAAGAGTGGGGATTGGGAACTTAAAGTAAAAAGTGAAGAATGAAGAATTAACTCAAGTATGTTGAGCAGATTTAGTAGTGAGTACCTTCGGGTACGTTCTGTGTTGAAAAGGGAATGGATGATGCTTGCAGACAATTATCAACGTCAGATTAATTACCTGCGAATTTCTATTACAGATATGTGTAATCTACGATGTCTTTATTGCCAGCCAAAGCCAGAGACAGGCTGGAAATTTCATCAGGAAATTCTACGGTATGAAGAGATTACTCGGCTTGCTGCTTTGATGGTTCAATTAGGGATTAAACGCATTCGGGTTACTGGCGGCGAGCCGCTGATTAAGAAGGATGTCATTGTGTTAATTAAGAGTCTGGCAGGGATTAAGGGACTTGAAGAATTAACCCTGACCACTAATGGAACCAGGTTGGCCCAATTTGCCCGGCAATTGAAAGAAAACGGGGTGGATAGGATTAACATCAGCCTTGACTCCCTGAACAGGGATCGCTATGCTGATATTACCGGTGGCGGGAATCTGGATGATGTGCTTGCTGGTATTGATGAGGCATTAAGGGTTGGGTTTGTTCCTTTGAAGATAAATATGGTTGTGATGGCTGGAATCAATGACGATGAGGTTGAATCATTTGTTAGGTTAACACTTGATAAACCTGTTGTATCGCGGTTTATTGAGTTTATGCCTATCAGCTGGCAGGGGATTTCGTGGGATGAAAGGTATCTGTCAACACATGTATTGAAACAGAGGCTATCTCAAAGATTTTCTCTGATGGCAGAGAATAGTATTTGGGGTAATGGACCTGCTGAGTATTATAAGATAGATGGTGCTGTTGGCAGTATTGGTTTTATTCCCTCAATTAGCCAGCATTTTTGCGATAGATGCAATCGACTGAGACTTACCCCTGATGGGCACCTGCGGCTTTGCCTTGGACAGGAAATGGAGATTGACCTGAAACAACCAATGCGGGATGGGGCATCAGATGAAGAACTAAAAGAACTTATCCTCCAGGGGGTAAGGAATAAACCAGTGGGACATCAGTTTCAGACAAAAAGACCAGAGGGTAGGGGAATGTGTGCGATTGGAGGATAGGTTGTTGTAAGCGTTCAGGTATCGGGTGTCATGTATCAGGTATCGGGTTTAGACCACAAATACTACGGTTTTGCTTCTGTGGCTGATACCTGACACCTGTTATAGCGTGCCTCTGAACCTTTGAACTTCTGAACTTACGAACATGCAAAAAAACTTCTTCCTTTGCTTCTTTTTCAGGCTCTGCGTCTTTGCGAGAGTTGTCGCCACTTGTGCATGGGTATGGCATTTACGAGGCTATTCAACCAATCTTTTGAATATCACCGATATGGATACTGCCCCCACCAACCTGCCATCTTTTTCAACGATATAAGCAGTTTCGTCCCCTGAAATTGAGAAAAGGGTTACAGCTCCAAAGGTGGAGATCGAGGGTGTAAGTGTGCGGATGTTTTTCTTCATCACCAGTCTAACTTCTGCTGTCAGCAGATCCCTTAGTTTATCCTCAAACTTGAAAAGCCCGGGTGAAAAGTTTACATTTTTCAGGCTGCCATCCACGATATAAGTAGGCAATGCTTCACAAATTATGCTTCGCATACTCAATTCACCCAAGAAGATACCGTTTCTGTCAATTACAGGCAGTTCAGTCAGGTTTGCTGAAAGCATAATCCTTACCGCTTCCTTAACCTGTGTGTCGGGATATATCACCTTCATATCACTCAAGGTTGTCATAATGCTTTTTACTTCCATATTGCTTCTCCTGCGGTAAACTGTAGGGAACGGTTGCGACCGTTCCTCACTGATGTGACTACAGCCTGACAGCATAAAACGCACCTGAAGATGCTTACACGACGTTGTCAGGCTATAATCTTTCCTGCCTAACAGCCTTCAGCCTTCAGCCTTCAGCCTATATCTGCCTATCTGCTTATCCAACAAAATACCTTAAATATAGATAAATCCAGCTAATAACAATTGATAAAAGCATCAATGGGATTGCCAGTTTCATATACTCTAAGAAACTTATCTTATTCCCTGATCTCTCCATGAATCCAGCTACAATTACATTTGCTGAAGCGCCAATTATTGTTCCATTTCCTCCAAGGCATGCCCCCAGTGATAATGCCCACCAGAGCGGCTTTATTAGCTCGTGGCTGCCGGTGATACTGCCAATATCCTGTATCATTGGTATCATTGTGGCTACAAATGGTATATTGTCCATGAATGAGGAGGCGATGGCTGACATCCAGGTTATGGCAAATGCTGTTTTAATCATATCACCACCTGTTATGGACATCACCCTTTCAGCCATCAGGGTTATCAACCCTGTCTCCTTAATACCAGCTACCATGATAAAAAGACCGACAAAAAAGAATATTGAGCTCCACTCCACTTCCTTGAACAGCTCTGGCAGGCTCTCACCGCTTAACAGGAGCAGGACTACCGCGCCGCTCATGGCAATGGTTGCTGGTTCTAAGTGAATCTGCTGCTGGAAGATAAAACCCAAGATAACAAGACCCATGATTAGCATGGATTTCTTTAAGAGGCTGACATCCCTTATTGCCTCATTCTCATCGAATCTCATCAGTCCCTGTTTAAGTCTCTCCTCTACTATCATCTGCTTGCCAAATATAAACTTTATCGGAATGATTGTCGCCAGAAATACAATAGGTATAACAGGGGCTACATTTATAATAAAATCCATGAATGTAAGCCCTGCAGCACTGCCTATCATTATATTTGGTGGGTCGCCTATGAGCGTTGCTGAGCCGCCTATATTGGCTGCAAATATCTGCATGAATAAAAAAGGGTAGGGGGGTATCTTAAGCTCATCTGTGATAAGGAGGGTGATTGGAACGATAAGAATGACTGTGGTAACATTATCAAGCATGGCAGAAAAGAGAGCTGTGATGATTGCGAGCATAACAAGTATCCACCATGGATCACCCTTGACAAGTTTTACTGATTTTATGGCTAAGAACTGAAACACCCCTGTCTTCTGGGTGATAGCAACGATAATCATCATCCCTATGAGCAGCCCAATAGTATTAAAATCAATATTTTCGACTGCCTTTTCCTGAGATAATATCCCTGTAAATATCATCATAGCTGCCCCAAGAAGGGCTATGGCTGCCTTGTTAAACCTTTCTGAAATTATTATAGCGTAAGTAATTATAAATATTATTGCGGCTAATAGCATTTTCACCTCAACATAACTGACTGAAGGTTTTGTAGGAATTGTAGAAAAAGTATAGCATGGAAGAGAAGAAATGTCAAGTAAGCTGAAAAATTGTGGGATTTAGATGCGTTTGCTCTGTGGCATCCTTGCTTTTTCCTTGACACCTGATACTATTTATGCTAAAATTAAAAGGTGGTTTAAAATGGTAACATAAGCATCCTGCTTGTGCTGTTTGTGGCTTATAATGGTATGCGAGAGGGTACCACAGGAGTTGAAATGAGATCAATACTTGATGAAAGATTGATAATTGCCCTTGATGTTGATGAAGGATCTATGGCACTTGCGTTGTCCCTGGGATTAGACCAGAAACAGTGGCTGATGACCAGAAACGGGTGGCTACACCCAGAGAGGCTATCTGCCAGGGGGCAAGCTTTATCGTGGTTGGCAGACCGATTATCCATGCTCAGTCTCCGGTAAGGGCTGCGGAAGAGATTGTGTGGGAGATACAGGAGGCACTATAATGGCATACACATGGAATCGAATAGTAGTTAAGGTTGGCACATCACTGCTTACTACCCCTGAGGATGATTTTTTATCTGTCTATATCACCGGGATTGTTAAAGAATTATGCAGCCTTCGTCAGTCTGGCAAGGAGATTATTCTGGTTACCTCAGGGGCTATTGGTGCAGGCATGTGCAGGCTGGGCTTAAAACACCGTCCCACAACCATCCCTCTTAAACAGGCATGTGCTGCTGTTGGTCAGAGCTGCTTGATGAATACATACGAACAATTGTTTGCCGAGCATCAGCAGAGCATTGCTCAGGTATTATTGACCCATCATGAACTGGCAAATCGAAGGAGTTATCTAAATACCTATAATACCCTGCTGACCCTGTTGCAATATAATGCTATCCCGATTATCAATGAAAATGATACTGTGGCTGTGGATGAGATAAAGTTTGGGGATAATGATACCCTTTCTGCCCTTGTGGCTCAGTTAGTAGAGGCAGACCTGTTGATTTTACTAACCGATATTGATGGGTTGTATTCAAAAACACCTGATGGTAAAGGATTTGGTGAGTTAATCCCTCTGGTGGAAGATATTACGCCAGAGATTGTGAATATGGCAAAGGGCTCAAAAAATAAGTTTACTACCGGCGGTATGGCTACCAAGATCACAGCGGCTCAAATAGCAACAACAGCAGGGGTTACAGTCATGATCCTGAACGGAAGGATCCATGGTATCTTAAGTGATGCCCTTTTTGGAAAGGGCTGCGGTACAACATTTGCGGCTAAAGCGGATAAAATAAGCAGCCGTAAACGATGGATCATGTATGGCTTAAAGACCGTTGGCGAGATAATCATTGATGATGGTGCCAGAGAGGCCATCTTCAATCAGGGGAAAAGTCTCTTGCCCTCTGGTATTGTAGAGGTCAAGGGGCATTTTGAGGAAGGGGATGCGGTGATTGTCAGTGGTATCCATGGGAATAGTATTGCCAAGGGACTGATAAACTATTCCAGGGGTGCTATGGCAAAGATAAAAGGGAAACAAAGCTCTCAGATAGAGGAGATATTGGGTTATAAATACAGTGATGAAATCATTCATCGGGATAATCTGGTGATGTTTGAATAGTAGCTCAAGCTTCCAGCTTGAGTGCACAAGCAAGGATGCTTGTGTTACTATGAAGGAGGAATCATGCTGAATAAATGCATTACCTTGTTATTACTAATGTCATTATCTCTCCCGGCCTTAGCTGGCATACCAGAAAGGATACAGCACTCTAACCTTAATGAAAGCCAGATAAGCATATCATGGGTAACAACAGCAAGCGAACTGGGCAAAATAAACTATGGACTAACCACCGGACTTGGGACAATTATAGCAGACAGTGTTACTGATGATGTTCATCATATCACCCTTACCAGTCTGTCTCCTGAAACAACATACTATTATGATATTATTTCCGGCACCACAACCGATAATAACAATGGACAACACTATACCTTTAAGACAGCCAGACCATTGTCCAACCCGCCGGTTGGCAGCGACCTTGTCTATGGTCAGATATTTAAGGCTGATGGGACAACCCCGGCTAAGGGTGCAGTAGTTTATATCATCTTGCAGGATAAGGATAAGTCTGGATCTGCTGGTGAATCATCATGGGCCTCTGTTCGCACAGATGATAGTGGCTACTGGTTTACCAATCTGGTAAACCTTCGCATAGTAGACAATACAGCAGTATTTACCTATTCATTGTCTGGTGATAATCTCTTTCTCCAGGTTGAGGGTGGTGGTGACGGCTCAGTAAACAAGACCATTGATACAGCAAATGACTCACCAGCCCAATCCATAACGCTTGCCTCTGACCGTATTTCTCCATACATGAGAGAATTAAGCCCTGCAAAAAACGCTGTTGATGTCAAGCCTGATACCAGGGTAACCCTTCATATCTGCGATGATGGTTCTGGTGTAGATAAGGCAAGCATTGTCATGAAGATAAACGGACAAAAAGTAATCCCAAACATCAGCGGCTCTGTTTCAGACTATTTTCTGGAATATATCCCATCCTCACCGTTTCCTTTGGGACAAAAGGTGGTTGTCGATATTACTGCTCAGGACATGTCAAAAAATACATTTCAAGGCTCGTATTCATTTACCATTATCAAGGATATTCATCCGCCTTATACCCTCTATCACTATCCAGCCAAAAATGCAGTCAATGTTTCGCCAGGCAGCATGGTTATGCTCCATGTGCTTGATGATGTCTCAGGGGTGGATATTTCCTCAATAGTGATGAAGGTTAAGGGGGTAGTTGTCTCCCCTGTTATTACAGGCAGCAACAAGGATTATACTGTAGTCTGCAGCCCTGCTGGCGGGTTCAAGTATGGTGAACAGGCAAGTGTAAGCATTACGGCTAAGGATTTGAGTCAGCCAGCCAATACCTTTAGCGAAGAGTATGTTTTTAGCATTCTTCCTGATAAGATACCGCCATCTGTTGCTGACCGCTTTCCCAAGAAGGATAGCATTGATGTCCGAACAGACACGAATATTATTATCTATCTCAAGGATGACTTATCTGGCATAGACAAAAGCAGTATTGTTCTCTTAGTAAACGATAAGATAGTCTCACCAGAGATTATTGGCGTATCCTCATACTTTATACTTCTTTATACACCACAGGAAAGGTTTGGCTACAGCCAGAAGGTAACGGTAGAGGTGCGAGCAAAGGATCTGGCTGCCCCGCCAAATGCTATGGCTCAAGAGATATATTCGTTTACTACGGTCAAGGATCCAGATATTACTGCCCCTTATGCAGACGGATATTCACCAGCAAAGGGGACAAGTAATGTTCCAACAGGGACATCCATTGTTTTTCATGTCAAGGATACCCAGTCAGGCGTGGATAAGTCTTCTATTAAGCTGAAGGTCAATGGAACGGTTGTCTCTCCAACCATTACTGGCACAGCAACGAATTGGACAGTTACCTACAAACCTCCAGTGAAGTTCGGATATAATCAGGAGGTCAGCATTGCTATTAATGCTAAGGATTTATTAGGCAATGTCATGGCAGAGGATGCCTACACCTTTACCACCGAGAATCCCCCTGATACTATCCCACCATGGACAATCGGGCATCAACCGCTTAAGGGAGCTGTAGGTATTGCCACCAATACCGCCATATCCCTTCATATCATGGATGATGGGGTAGGGGTCCACAATGCTTCCATCGAACTGTTGATTAATGGAAGCAAGGTATCTCCTATTATTACTGGAACAACTACTGATTACACGATTGTCTTTAAGCCGACAGCCAATTTTAACTATGGTCAGCAGGTTCAGGTTGTTGTCAGGGCTAAGGATCTATCAGGCAAT
>DYDG01000034.1 GCA_020717845.1 Marinifilum sp.
TTAAGAATAAAATAATATCAAATCGAGCTCGAGAGTAATTCATTGTTCTCCCTTTTGCAACCATTTAAGAGTGTAAGAAGGGGGATAAGAAGGAGATAATAGGGGATATGGGGATAAAGAAATTAATATCCCCTTATCTCCATAATCTCCATATCTCCTTTTCTTACACTACCTGAGCATCTTCACCCCTCGCACTATCTCCTTAAAGATCCTGCCTCTTTCCTCATAATTCTTAAACATATCAAAGCTTGAACATGCTGGAGAAAATAGCACTGTATCCCCGGCTGATGCTGTTTGATACGCTGTCAGGACTGCCTCTTCTAAAGAAGATGTGCGATAGACTGGCTTAAATCCTGATTCCTTTTCGATCCTTTCAGCTGCCTCACCCAATAAAACCATTGCCCTGACCTTTTCCTTCAATAATGAGGTTAATCGTCCATAATTACAACCCTTATCCTTGCCTCCAGCGATAAGGACAATCGGAGATGGAAAGCTGTTTAAGGCACAAAGCACTGAATCAACATTGGTTGCCTTTGAATCATTGATAAATCTTATGCCATTGATAACCTCTGTCAATTCCATCCGATGCTCTACACCCTTAAACCCTTGAAGGGTTTTGACAATGGCCTCTGCTGGTATTTTCAGCAATAAGGCAACAGCTATTGCTGCCAGAGCATTTTCAAGGTTATATGGACCAGGTATGCGAACATCATCCTGCTTGCAGATGCTCAGCCTCTGACCATATATATTTGATACAATCTTTCCCTTCTCTAAATAAACCCCGCTATGATTCAGCCTTTTCTGTCTTGAGAAATATATCTGCTCTGCTGCACCATGTCTGGCAAGGGAGAGGACAAGGTCATAATCAGCATTGAGCACACTAAAATCAGACGGCGTTTGATTATCAAATATCCTTGCCTTTGCCCGGATATATTCATCCATGTCCTTATATCTATCCAGATGATCCGGGGTAAGATTAAGGAGGACAGATATATCGGTCCTGAACCTGTCTATTTCCTCTAATTGAAAGCTGCTTATCTCCAGAATTACAAAGGTATCCTCTTCTAAATCTAATACCTTCTCACACAGGGGAGTGCCAATATTTCCCCCAACAAACAGGTTCATTCCTGCTGCCTTAATTATCTCACCTACCAGGGTTGTTGTGGTTGTCTTGCCATTTGTCCCTGTTATCCCTACAACCTTTTGGCTTTGCAAACACTGCCATCCCAGCTCAATCTCAGAGATTACAGGCACACCACGAGCAATACTCTCAGCAATGGCAGGGATATTTCCTGGAATACCGGGGCTAAGAACGATTAGTTGTGAGCCATCAAAAAACTGGGGCGTATTCCTGCCTGTTTCAAGCTCTATCCCTAACAGCCTCAACCCTTCAATCTCATTACTAAAGCTGTCCATAGGCTTTGCATCCGTTGCCCTGACCTTAGCCCCTATCTTATGCAGCAATTTGGCCGCTGCCAGACCGCTTCTCCCAAGCCCAACAACAGTGACTACTTTTCCTTTAACGTCGATCATATTATTGTATCCTCGTGTTAGCTGTTACGCATTAATCTGTAATCGTGTTGAGTAAAGAATAACAGCAACCATTCCTCACTACTCATCACCCACCATTCACCGCTCCCCTCTCCTTGCTCACCGATCACCGATCACCTCTCCCTGCTCACCGTTTCTCTTACCTCAACTTAAATGTACTCAAGCTGATAAGCAAAAATATCCCGGCAATGATCCAGAACCTGACCACCACCTTTGATTCTGACCATCCCTTTAATTCAAAGTGATGGTGAAGTGGTGCCATAGCAAACACCCTGCGGCCAGTAAACTTAAAGGATGCCACCTGAATAATTACAGACATGGCCTCAATGACAAAAAGCCCGCCAATAATCAGCAGCAATAATTCGTTTTTTGTCAATACCGCTGCGGTTCCCAATATCCCTCCCAGTGACAGGGCACCTGTATCACCCATGAAGATTTGAGCCGGATGGGCATTATACCACAAAAAGCCTATGGATGCACCAAGCATTGCCCCAAGATAAACGGTTATTTCTCCACCACTTTGAACATAGATGATCTTCAAGTATTCAGCAAACTTGTAATGTCCAGCCAGATAAGCTACTAATATTAATCCAATTGTAGCAAGGATAACTGCCCCTATGGCCAATCCATCCATACCATCCGTAAGATTGACAGCATTCGATGTGCCGACAATAACCAGCATCACAAAGGGAATAAACATATATCCCAATTCCAATGGTTCACCACTGATGAATGGGATAGAAAGGCTATGTCCATACATTGAATGACAGGGGAAGAAATAAAGGTATACAGCAATGCTTCCAGCAATCACCATCTGCCCAATAAACTTATACCTTGCAATCAGCCCTTCAGGCTGTTTTTTTATCAGCTTCAAGTAATCATCAAGAAAACCAAGCCATCCAAAGCCAACCGTTACAATAGCCATTAAAAGGGTAAATCTTGCATCCCACCTTGACCAGATGGCTGCAGACAGCAACAGGGAAAAGAGAACAGCCACTCCACCCATGGTTGGGGTTTCAGACTTAGTCCCCTTAGTCTTATGATGATCTACCCTCACCACCTGACTCATCTTGTATTTCTTGAATTTGTTTATTATCCATGGGGTAATGATAAAGGAGATAAAGAGTGCGGTTAAGGTAGCACCAGCTGTGCGAAGGGTAATATACTTGAAAACCCGGAGAAAAGAGGTTATAGTCTCTGGTGCATACAGTTTTTCGTAGAGAAGATAATAAAGCATGGCTACCAATCATGAGACAGTATTATCCCATGTTCCTCCAGTTTTTTTATGTATCAGGTGTCAGGTGTCAAATAATACCAGAAAAGTCAAGGTTGCAGGGAATGAATTTACTTCTATTGCTTTTCGTTCTAACGCTCTCAAAAGCTAAGTACTATAGTCTGACACCTATTCCCTATTCCCCAATCCCCAATCCCTCAACTATCTGCTCCATCCTCATCCCCCTTGAACCTTTGACCAGCACCACATCGCCGGGTTTAACCAGTCCCTTCAAGACAGATAGAGCCTCATTGTTATCCTTGCAAGCAAATGATTCCAGCCCTCCAACCCTTGCCTCAGAAACAGCAAAGGCAGCATCCTGTCCAACCGTTACCAATATATCCACGCCTATATCCCGAGCATATCGCCCCATTTCCTCATGCAGTTCCCTGCTCCATTTCCCCAATTCCAGCATATCACCCATGACCACTATCTTGCGGCCTGAGCAGGTTGAACAGGTTGAACAGGTAAGCCTGCTCAGGGTCAATAAGGCAGCTTTCATTGAGCCTGGGTTGGCATTATAGGCATCGTTTATGATTCTTAAGCCATTCCTTTCGGTTATCTCCATCCTTGAGTCAGGAAGTTTGAATTCGTTCAAGCCCAGAGCTGCCAGACTCAAATCCAGTTTCAAGGCAGACAGCACCCCGCAAACAGCCAGGGCATTATAAACATTATGCAGTCCATGGACAGGCATAAATATCTCCTGAGAGTTCACCTCATTCAATACTACCCTGAACCGTATCCCTGAGTCATCCTCCTTAACATCAGCAGCAAAAACATCTGCCTCATCGTTCATGCCAAAGGTAATCACTGATGCAGCAATACCTTGCTTGATTGTTCCTGCTATGAGTGGGTCATCAGCGTTTAGCACAGCAATCCCTTTTTCACCCATACATTCTATCAGTTCAAACTTTGCTCTGGCTATGGCTTCCTTACCCTCAAAGTGGCCAATATGAGATTCAGCCACATTGGTTATCACCCCAACCATTGGTCTGGCAATGTTTGTCAGATAGGCAATCTCACCCGGATGATTCATGCCCAGTTCAACCACACAACACTGAGTAGAGGCATCCAATTCAAAAAGGGTTAAGGGAAGCCCAATGTTGTTATTAAAGTTTTTCTTATTCCTCAGCACATGCCACTGCTTGCTTAAAACATCCCCCAGCATCTCTTTGGTTGTGGTTTTGCCATTGCTTCCGGTAATACCGATAACAGGAATATCAAACTTACTACGATAGTATGCTGCCAGATGACCAAGGGCAGCAGTAGTATCCTTTACCCGAACAGCACATACCCCTTCTGGGATACGTTCAATCTCTAACTCATTTGAGAATACGACCCCAGTTACACCCATGTCAATTACCTGCCAGATAAAATCATGCCCGTCAAAGTTTTCACCATTAATGGCAATAAAAAGCTGTCCTGGCAGGATCAAACGGCTATCTATAGACACCCCAGCATCTATCAGCCTTTCCTTACTTCCGCAAACAAGCTCGCCCTCAGTAGCCAGCAGGATTTCATCAATACTAATTGGCATCATAATATTCTTTTCCACCTTTTCCCTTCGCATAACAACACAAGCGAGGTAGCACCTCTGGCAAAGGATGCTTGTGTTACATTTGTTTCAGTGCCTCTCTTGCTACCTCCCGATCATCAAAGTGAGTGGTTTTATCCCCTATTATTTGATAATCTTCATGCCCCTTGCCGGCAATAAGCACCAGATCGCCTTCCGTAGCAGCACCAATGGCATAAAAGATAGCCTCTCTTCTATCTGGAATGATCTTATAGGCAATAGAAACCTGCCTAATTCCTGCCTCTATCTCACTGAGAATCTCCTCAGGTGGTTCTGATCTTGGGTTATCGTTAGTAATGATCGTCTCATCGCTTAACTCGCCAGCAATCATGCCCATGTGAGGACGTTTGGTTACATCCCTGTCGCCGCCGCAGCCAAAAACAGTAATTATCCTTCTGGGGGATAGCTGTTTGCAGGTTAGAAGGACATTTTGCAAGGCATCAGGTGAATGGGCATAATCAACAATAACTGTCCATGGCTGCCCACACACTACCCTTTCAAACCTGCCTGGAATGCTGTCAACAGACTCAAGTGCCTCCCTTATTTTTTCCAGCCCTATACCCTCACTCTCTCCAACCCCTATAGCAGCCAGGGCATTATAGACATTATACCTTCCCAGCAGATTCAGCTTGAATCTCACCCCTCGATAAAGAAACGTGGTGCAATCCTTGTTTGTTTCTATCTCAGAGGCGATGATAGCTGATTTACAATGCTCAGACTGGAGGTTCAGGTCACATCCATACCCCTGGACATGGGTATAGGCTGGATGGACAGCCTCAATTATCCTTTCAGCAAATGGCGAATCTGTATTAATAAGAGCCAGTTTAGGAAGTTCCTTGACACTTGCCTCTCCAAGTGATGCAAAAAGCCTCATCTTCGCCATAAGGTATTCCTCCTGGGTATGATGAAAATCTAAATGATCAACCGTCAGATTAGTAAACACTGCGGTATCAAACTCACAGCCATCAGTTCGGCCAAGGCTTAAGGCATGAGATGAAACCTCCATCACAAGATGAGAACACTTAGAATTTACAGCTTTTCTTAGTAATTGTTGCAATTCTATAGAATCAGGGGTAGTATGTGCCGCATGTATCTGTTCTTTCCCAATTCTGTATTGAGTAGTAGAAAGTCTGGCAACGTTATATTCGGCTCTATTTAGAATAGCTTCGATAAGATAGGTAATCGTGGTTTTACCATTGGTTCCTGTAACCCCGATCATTTTCAGGTATTTTGAGGGGAATCCGTAAAAAGCAGAGGCTATCCTGCCCATTATTGATCGGGTTGAGTCAACCTTTATGGAGACAATCCCTGGTGGGACAGGCACATCTTTATCAAGGAGAACAGCCGTTGCCCCTTTTTCTACAGCCTGCCTGATAAAGTTATGTCCATCAGCAACAAACCCTTGAATACATATAAACAGAGAACCAGGGGTAACATTTCTGGAGTCAATAGCAATACTGCTTATCTGTATGTCTGGATTGCCCTGGACATCCTTTTCACCCAAAACCCCTATCAAGTCTTGAAGCTGCATTTCCCCCCCCATTTTAGTTGACAGAAAAGTATTTAGGCTGAAGACAGAAGACTGTTAGGATACTACCCACTTGAGTCTTCAGTCTTCAGCCTATTCCAGCTATTCCAGGTAAAACAAACTTCCTGCTATTATTTATTATTCTTCTGATGCCTCAGCCTCATTTGCACCAAACAGACCCCTGGCAATATGCTTAGGCACTTGTTTCCAGATACATGCCCATGTAGAATTGATTTTTTCTTCAGATGAATTTATTACTTGCGGAAGATAAACAACCTCTATCCTGTCCGGGAATTTCAAGCCCATTTGTTGAGCAATATCCTCAATCCGTTGCGGAGATTTAAGTCTGGCACATTCTATTTGCAGGGTGGTATGGATATTTTCTGCCTTCATCTTTTGTTTCTGAAGTTCAACAATCTCATAACCCATGGAGGTAACCTGTATATGTTGCCATATACACCAGAAAGAAATAAATAGCACAACAACAGCAGAAAAAATGTAGCCCACTACTGTTTGTTTTACCACAGATTTTTTAGGATTACCAAGCAAGGCTAACATTTTTTCACCCTTCCTCTGTCCCAAAGAAGATAGTTCTTCAGAATACAATAGAATCCCCCCCCTGTTTTTAGGTATCAGATGCAATCCTGATACCCATATTATTATCGACACCTCTGTCTATTTCCTTTACCATCAAATGCCACAGACTCACACAAATCCCAGTTAAACAGAGATCCCCTACCCAGTTTTATATTTTCTGTGCGAGTCCGTGGCACCAAAGTGACCGAGAAGTTAGATAAAATTCTCGGTCATTCTGGCGATAGATAACTTGTAATAGTTCACCGCAGAGACGCAGAGGCACAGAGAAATTAACAAAAAAGGCAAAAAGAAAGAATCTGTAGTCTCTCATCTGTCCTCTGTCCTCTGTCCTCTGATTTATTCTCTGCGACTCAGCGGTTAGCTGAACTGTTACGATAACTTATACATATTCTTTTCAATTTCCTTCAATTTCTTTCAATTCTTTCAGCTGCCCGCATCTTAGCACTTCTTGACGCAGGGTTTAATCTTATTTCTGAGTCCTGAGGAATAATCGGCTTTCTGGTTAAAATCCTCAGCCTTTCTTCCTTTGCTTCCTGAAGAAAACCCCATTTTACGATACGGTCTTCCAGTGAATGGAAGGAAATAACCACAATCCTCCCTCCTTGTGCTAATCTTGAGACAACTGTTCTTAAAGAGGCATCCAATACCTCTAACTCATCGTTAACCGCTATTCTTATTGCCTGAAATGTTCTGGTAGCAAAGTGTATCTTAGGGTATCTTGCCTTTCCTGGTATCCCTCTTCGAATAGCCTCAACCAATTGAAAAGTAGTCTCAAGGGGACGGTTTCGAACAATTGATCTGGCAATCCCCCTTGCCCATCTCTCCTCTCCATAATCTCTGATTATCTCAAATAACTCACTTTCAGAATACTCATTAACCAGAGTTTTTGCAGTAAGGACGCTGCTGTTGTCCATTCTCATATCCAATGGACAATCCCTCTGAAAGCTAAACCCCCTTTCAGAATCTATCTGAAAAGTAGAAAGCCCAAGATCATAAAGAATGCCTGCAACCTCATTTATATGATGTTCTTCCAATATCTGGGGCAGGTTCTTGAAATTATCATTAACCAGTATGACCCGGTCTCCAAATCTTTTCAACCTCTCCTCTGTTAGTTTCAGGATCTCTTCATCCTGCTCTATCCCCAGAACCCTGGCACCAAGATTTAACAAGGCTTCTGCATGTCCACCAGCTCCAATGGTTGCATCCACATAGAGTTTATCTTTTTCTCCCTTTTCTGTTACTAAATATTGAACAACCTCATTAATCATTACCGGGATATGAATAGAATCCATCAAATCCACAACCCGCTTAATTTTTGAGTAACACTCTCTGACAGGGATGTTTCCACCATCTTTTGATACTCAGTCTCCCATAACTCCTTATCCCAGATCTCCAGTTTATTCATCCTTCCAACCGTAACAACCTCTTTTTTTAATCCCCCATATTCTTTAAGGTTTAAGGGGATATTCAACCTTCCCTGCTCATCAATTGCACACTCAGCAGCATCCGCACACATTCTACGGATTATATATTCAGCCTCAGGATTAACCTCAGCTATCTGCTTCATCTTTTCCACAGATTTTTCCCATTCCTGGCGGGTATACGCAGAAAGGCATTGATTCATTCCAGTAATAATAATCTCATTACTTGCCCCTTGCTTCTCTAACGCCCTTCGGAAGGATGCAGGAAGGATAACTCGACCCTTTTCATCGATACCATGAGAATACTTGCCAACAAACATCCTCTACTTCCCTCCATTCTCCATCAATATCCTTCCACGGTGATACCATATTACACCACTTATCCATTTTTGTCAAGTATTTTTTCATATCTTTGTTATTTTTTTTTAGGCATGAATCATGGGGCAACACATATTCTACCATAGCAGAAGATACCTACTATATGTAGTGTACGCATCTGAAGTAAGAGAGTGGCTATGTCGCAATCTTTTTATACTTTTTTGTACCATAGCACAGTTTCCAATATTACGAATTAGGCATAACTCACCTTTGTGTGAAAGCTTGTGGCTGGATTGTGCCAATGTGTAAAAATGGTCGATGCCTCTACTTTCCTAAGATTAACCACATATGTATACCATATTTTCTGGACTTTGTCAATCGTTTTTTTAACATTCTCAAACTTATTGTTGACAATCTATAAGAGATATGCTAATATATATATATACAACACCGTTTTTTATCAGGTATCAGCCAGAAGCAGAATGTGGTCTAAACGATACCCGATACCTGCTAAATTGCAAGTTATACAAGTATTGAGTATAGCTATTGGGTAGTGTTGCAGCATAGATTATCTGACTATCAGGAGGCAGGATGAACAGAATTGATGAAACATTTATCAGGTTGCGAGAAAAAAGGGAGACTGCCTTGATTCCATATCTTATGGCTGGATATCCTGACCTTGAGACCACAGGCAAGCTTGTTTTAGGATTTGAAAAAGCAGGGGCAGATATCATTGAATTAGGGGTGCCATTTTCTGACCCTATAGCTGATGGACCAATAATTCAATTGGCTTCAGAGCAAGCCCTTAAAAACGGTGTATCATTGACAGATGTTCTCTCATTGGTCAGTAATTTGCGGCAGCAGACCACTATCCCACTTGTCTTAATGACCTATTACAACCCTGTCTTTGTTTATGGTATAGAGAGATTTGTCCGTGATGCAACAGTAGCTGGGGTTGATGGGATAATCGTCCCGGATTTGCCACCTGAAGAGGCTTCTTTGTTAGAAAAAGTAGCTGGTGAGGCAGGGTTGTCCTGTATTTTTCTGCTTACTCCAACCAGCCCTCCAGAAAGGATGCGATTGATCAGTCAACATTCTACAGGGTTTATCTATTATGTCTCTGTAACCGGAATAACTGGGATACGGGAAATGGTATGCGAGGGTATCAGTGAATACATCAGACAATTGAGGCTTGTTACACAGCAGCCCATTGGTGTCGGTTTTGGCATATCCAGTCCAGAGCATGTATCTCAAATAAGCTCCATTGCAGATGCAGCTATTGTTGGCAGTGCAATTGTTTCCTTGATTACCAATCATTTAGACAAACACAATCTGGTTGAAAAAGTATCGCAATTTGTCGGAGAATTAAAAAAAGCCACTTATTAGGAAAGAGCAGGAAAGAGTACGAAAAAGTCGCAACTGTTCCCTGCTCTTTTTGTGGAGTAATCAGTATGATCCTTCTTAGTTTTTTTGGAATTGTTACTATTGTTACCAATTTACTACTCATCTCTTTTGCTTTATTAGCAAAAAAATCGACCAATGTTTCCCGCTCCTTTTCATTACTCGCTACTTCTATCACCATCTGGATGAGTGGTATAGTGGTTTTATGTCTTTCTTCCACAACTGAGGGAGCACTATTCTGTGCTCAGGTTTTTTATGTCGGATGCTTGTTTATCCCTTCATTTTATCTTCAGTTTGTTTGCTCTTTAACTCAAACATATGATAAGTCATGGAACATACTCAAAATTTTTACCTATATACTGGCTGGCATACTTTTGATAATCGATATTTCAGGAGAGGTAATTCATCATGTCTCTTATGAGCATTCTTTTTATCAACCAATAGCCGGAAAATTCTATTATTTGTATAATATCCTATTTGGATTCTGTTTTGCAGCAAGCAGCTATCTTCTCTGGAAGAGATTAAATGTAGCTATTGTCCTGGAAAAGAGACGGCTACATTGGATGCTTGGCATTACAGGGGTAGGGATTATAGCTGGGATAATAGATTCCTTGTCTGTCTATGGGATTTCTATGTATTCATCTGGGTCTGTGATCCTTAGCGTCTTTGGTTTATTTATAGCATTTGTTGTAGTCAAATATAAATTAATAGAGTTTGAGCTAAACATAAAAAAACAACACATTTTGTCCCTGTCGCAATTCATTATTGCCGGCATCCTCTTAATCCTTATTCATACATTTTGTTCCCACTCATTATTTGCTACCATTACAGGGGCATGTTTTGCAGGGATAACATTTTATCTCTTAACTAATGCAATCCAGCGATTGACAGAGAGTTATATGCTTAAAGACATCCTTGAGGGCAGGGATTCTCTTGATGTGGCAGGGGTATCAATACCAGCTGCTTTTGACTGGCAGACATTGTTTGCCTCAATACAAAATGTGGCAGAGGTGATGAAGATAGAAAACCTGACCATTACCCTGCTTGATAAAGAAATGGATGAATATTGCCTTGATTTTTCTACAGGGTTTAGCCATGAGGAAAGAAGAAAGATAAGGCTTAAGGGAAATAAAGGGGTTATTCCATGGATAAAAAACGAGAAAAAAGTATTGATAAAAGAGGGACTACGGTTAAATCCTAAGTTTGAATATACCTGGGAGGCAATAGACAGTGACCTTGAGTTGTTAAAGTCAAGCATGGCCAGGCCTATTATGGGTAAAGATAGGCTAATAGGGATATTATTTATTGGAGATAGTGAAAATATCTCAAACATGGATGTCTTTGCTGAACTTGATAATGAACTGGCATCTGCTATAGAAAATACTTTGTCGTATGATGCAAAGACAGAATACTTTTTGGGTATTATGGAAGCGTTAATTATTAGTATTAGGGACAGGGATAAAGGAGTAGGACATGAGAAAATGGAGACAGGATATGCTGCGGCAATAACTAAAAGGTTTGGCTTTACAGTTAAAGAGGCAGAGGATGTGCGAAGGGCAATCATTTTACACGATATTGAGAGGTGTGGGATTGATACCAATGCAATTTTGAAAAAGGCAGGAAGGCTAAACATGGAAGAGATTGTTCAAATAATAGGTAGCTAAACCCTTTCAAAATAAGCAATCTTGTTATTTTTGAAAAAATAAAGCAACTTTTTCTTGACAATCTCGTAAAAAACGTATACAATATTACTCAAGGATAGATAAAGATTGTGAGATTGATCCGGATAAGGATATTAATATAAACTTAATGGTTATTTTTTTGCTGTTTTTGAATAAATAAGCCGATAAGTAAAGATATATACATCTTCTTCTAAGGAATTCTCGCAACTCTTAAATCATCCTGCTTTCAGAACGCTAAATATCTCTTTTTATAAATGTAATAAATCTATATGTTCTAAGGATACATGGATTATTTATGCTTTGAGACAGGTTGCTCCCCATAGGGTAAGTTGTTCAAGCTTTAAAAAAGATAGCAGCTGTTCAGAAAGATATATAATTGCGGAGGTGACCTATATTGGGAGCATTATGGACAGGAATTATTGTAGTAGTATCGATTGCAGTCTCAGGAGCAGCTGGATATTTTGGACGAAGATACTTAGACAAGATTAAGCTTTCGTCAGCAGAAGAGGTAAGCCAGAAAATAATTAAAGAGGCACAGGATGAGGCACAAATTATTAAGAAAGAGGCAATCTTAGAGGCACGGGACGAGCTTCACAAGGAAAAAGGAGAGTTTGAAAAAGAGATACGGAATAGACGGGGAGAATTAGGCAAGATAGAATCCAGATTGTCACAGAAAGAGGAAAGTTTAGATCAAAAATTAGAAAACATAGAAAGAAAAACCAAAGAGATGAAAAACTATGAAGCCACTCTTGTAACTAAAGAACAGGACATAGCTCGTCTTAAACAGGAACAAATAACTGTGCTTGAGAAGATCTCTGAATTAAGCAGTGCTGAAGCCAAGAAAATGCTTATGGTAAGCATTGAAAGCGAGGTCAGGCATGAAGCCAATAAGATGATCAAACAGATAGAGGATGAAGCTAATGAACTGGCCGAAAAAAAGTCAAAGGAGATACTTGTTCAGGCAGTTCAAAGGTGTGCCTCTGAACAGGTAGCAGAAACAACGGTCTCTGTAGTTAATTTGCCAAGTGATGAGATGAAGGGAAGGATTATTGGAAGAGAAGGACGAAATATTCGTGCACTTGAGACATTAACCGGCATAGATCTGATTATTGATGATACCCCTGAGGCTGTTATCCTTTCAGGTTTTGATCCAGTAAAAAGGGCAATAGCTAAGCTTGCTCTTGAAAGATTAATTCTTGATGGACGAATTCACCCGGCAAGGATTGAGGAGGTTGTCGCAAAGGTTAAGGAAGAGATAGAGGAATCAATGAGAGAAAAAGGGGAGCAGATTACCTTTGATCTCGGTATCCATGGGATAGCTTCTGAAGCTGTATATCTTCTCGGAAGACTTAAATATCGCACAAGTTTTGGGCAGAATGTGCTTCAGCATAGTAAAGAGGTAGCCAATATTGCCTCTGTGATAGCTGGGGAGATTGGTGCTAATATTACTCTGGTAAAACGAGCCGGGCTTTTGCATGATCTTGGTAAATCAATTGATGCTGATGTCGAAGGCTCTCATGCATCTATAGGTGCAGACCTTGCCAGAAAGTTTGGGGAGTCTGCTGAGATTATCCATGCTATCGCTGCTCATCATGATGAGGAAAAGCCACAAACATTAGAAGCGTTTATTATCCAGGCAGCTGATGCTGTCTCTGCTGCCAGACCTGGTGCCCGTAAGGAAAACATGGAGGCATATGTCAAAAGGCTGAAAAAACTTGAAGCTGTAGCCGAAGAGTTCAAAGGCGTAGAAAAAGCCTATGCTATTCAGGCTGGTAGAGAGGTAAGGGTAGCGGTAATGTCTGAAGAGATTGATGATGTGGGCATGGCAACCCTTGCCAGAAATATTGCCAAACAGATAGAAGAGCAGTTGGAATATCCTGGACAGATTAAGATAACCGTTATACGAGAGACAAGGGCTGTTGAATATGCAAAGTAAATAGGTGGATAGGCTGAAGGCTGTTAGGTAGTGGAAGGAGTATAACCGTTCCACAGGAGGGATTGGACAATGGGTCTGGTTGATGCAAGGTTGGTTTTAAAAAATCCCAGAAAGCCGGAGCTGGAACCAGTTGATGTTCATGCAATGGCAGATTCAGGTGCCCTGCATCTTTGTATCCCTGTACATATTCAGCTTCAATTGGAACTGGATGAAATTGATAAAAAAGAAGTAATTTTAGCTGATGGCAGCCGAAAATTAGTTGCCTATGTTGGTCCTATTGAGCTTCGATTCAAAAATCGTGTTGGATTTGCAGGGGCATTGGTTATGGGGGATCAGGTATTACTTGGTGCAATCCCGATGGAGGACATGGACCTGGTCATAGTCCCCAGGACAAGAACATTAACTGTGAATCCTGCAAGTCCAAATATTGCTACATCAATGGCTATGTAGAGACGCAATATATTACGCCTCTACATCTAACCGACAGGGACAATGATGAGAATATTATTAATCGGTGATATTATAGGCAGAAAGGGACGAGAAACAACAGCCTCTATATTGCCGAAATTTAAACAGGAAGAGAAAATCGATTTTTGCATTGCTAATGGAGAAAATTTGGCTGGTGGTTTTGGTATAACCCCTGCTATAGCAAAAGAGGTCTACACAGCCGGGGTTGATGTCCTTACTGGCGGTAATCATATCTGGAGTAAAAAGGAAATATACGCGATTATTGACCATGATGAAAGAATCTTGAGACCATTGAATTATCCGCCAGGTGTGCCAGGCTGTGGTGCACGAATCTATACCGTTAATAATCAGCAGGTAGGGGTAATAAGCCTTTGCGGCAGGGTCTTTATGGATAACCTTGATTGTCCATTCAGAACGGTTATGCTTGAGATAGAAAGGATGCGGGCAGAAACGCAAAATATCATCATAGACTTTCATGCTGAGGCTACCTCTGAAAAGGTGGCTATGGGACTATATTTAGATGGTCTGGTCAGTGCAGTGATTGGAACGCATACCCATGTCCAGACTGCAGACGAAAGGGTGCTGCCAAAAGGGACAGCCTACATTACTGATACAGGTATGGTTGGCGCAAAGAATTCTGTTATTGGGGCAGATAGCACGGTTATCATCAAAAGGTTTTTAACCTCACTACCGCTTAAATTTGAGCCAGCAAAAACAGGACCAGGTATATTTTGCGGGGTAATTATAGAGATTGGCTCAGATACAGATGGCAGTGGTACCACTGCTAATGCCTTGAGTATTAGAAGGGTTCAACGTGAGGTATGATCAATTAGAGGTTAGTAGCTAAATGTAGTTCTCCATGTAAGGTAGGAAACGAAAATTTTATTTTCTGCCTTGCATCAATGTATTAGTTCTAAGGGTTGATACACACAAGGAGGTCAGGGATGGAAACATTAAAGGTATCATCAAATTCCAAACCAAACGCTGTTGCTGGAGCCTTAGCAGGAGTCATCCGAGACAAAGGACGTGCAGATATTCAAGTTATTGGTGCTGGTGCTCTGAATCAAGCCATTAAAGCCATTGCTATTGCTCGTGGATTTCTCGCTCCATCTGGTATAGAGCTGGTATGTATCCCTGCCTTTGCTGACATTATAGTAGATGGGTGTGAAAAGACAGCGATTAAACTCGTCGTTCAACCTCGGTAAACAAATTAGGGCAGATACAGGTCTCTTATTTCTCTTATTATTTTTATGTCTCTGATTCCTGAATGAGGAAATTGTGGACAAACCTTACATCTATACTATCTCAGAGATTACTTCCAAAATCAAACTTATTCTGGAAGGAAATCTGCATAACATCTGGGTAATGGGAGAGGTTTCCAACCTGGTCATTCCTTCCTCAGGGCATGTATACCTTACACTCAAGGATAATTATTCACAGATAAAGATAGTTATCTTTCGAAATAAGGCAAGCCTTTTAAGGTTTAAGCTTCAGGATGGGTTGACTATTATTGCTCATGGTGAAATAAGTGTTTATGAAAAAAGGGGCGAATATCAACTCATTGCTGACCATCTTGAACCTGCTGGATATGGCGAATTATACCTTGCTTTTGAACAACTAAAAGAACGATTAAGGATTGAAGGGCTTTTTGATGAGGCGTATAAAAAGCCGCTACCCATGCTGCCTGAACGAATTGGAATCATCACCTCCCCTACTGGTGCTGCTATTTGCGATATGTTGAATATAATCACTCGAAGGTTTCCAAATATAGAGATACTTATTCATCCAGTTATGGTTCAGGGTGAGATGGCTCCAGCTGATATTGCCAATGCTATCTCCCAGATGAATAGATTGCCAGATATCCTGCTGCCTGATGTCCTTATTGTGGGACGGGGAGGCGGGTCAATAGAAGACCTATGGGCATTTAACGATGAAAGGGTTGCCAGAGCCATATTTAATTCCAATATCCCCATCATATCGGCTGTAGGGCATGAGTGTGATTTTACCATAGCTGACTTTGTTGCAGACCTGCGGGCACCAACCCCATCAGCAGCTGCGGAATTGGTGGTAAAAAACAAAAGGGAGCTTGTGGAAAGGGTGGAAGTGCTGTCCATTCGTTTAAGGCATACCATCCAGAAAAATCTTGACCTTATTGACTACAGGCTAAAAAGACTCCAGGAATCTCCTGCCCTCTTGCGGGCTGATTATGCAGTGCTTCAATACCAGCAACGGGTTGATGAGCTGACTATTACCCTGTCTCGTGCCTTATCCAATCTTATCAAGTTGGCCATTGCCAGACTTGAGACACTTATTGGCAAACTCCATACATTAAGTCCAACAGCCATCCTTTCAAGAGGCTATAGCATTACCTTTAAGCTTCCAGAGGAAACCATCATAAGTGATGCCAATCAGGTGAAAAAGAAGGATAGGGTAAGGATACGGCTGCATCAGGGGGAGGTAATGGCTGAGGTAAGTGATAGCCTTAAGATTTGACGACACCCAACAACTCCTCATATATCCTTTCCATATCCACATTCTCCCGAATCAGGGCAGCCAGATTATCATACTCTGCCTCTTTGGATATTTGCTTGACAGTTGTCTGCAATGACAATCCCTTTCTCTTTCTCAAATAGTTTATGAATACCCTTCTGAATTCGTGGTTATCAAATAGGCCATGGATGTATGTCCCCATTACTGTTCCATCATTACTAATAGCTCCATCGTATCTATCCTCAGGGTAAGTCATATGAAATAATGGTGTTATCCCATCTCCATATATAGTTTTGCCCATATGGATCTCATAACCTGTTATAGGAAGCCCTGTCTCTAACAGCTCATGACATACCTGTGCCTTTATTTGAGTAGTGAGCTTTTGAGACAAGAATACGGTAGTTATGTCTATAAGTCCAAGCCCATCAATCTTTTGAATAGCTGATTCAACCTGTTCAGTATCCAGAATGCTTGTCCCCAGCATCTGAAACCCGCCACAAATACCAAGCAGAAGTGTGGACTTCTTATTGACAATTGATAATATTTCATTAGCACACCCGGTTGCATAAAGATAATTCATATCAGCAATAGTATTCTTTGTGCCAGGAAGGATTATCATATCTGGATTGCCGAGCAGCTCACCTGGCTGGACATATCTCAAGGAGACATCTTCTTCCCTTGCCAGCATATCAAAGTCAGTAAAATTAGAGATATGGGGCAATTGAACCACCACTACCTCAATCTCTTTTTCTACTTTTTTTACCCCCTTTTCTTCTTTCTTCTCCAATCCAAGAGAATCCTCTTCCTCTATACAAATATCACGGAAATACGGGACAACACCAAGTATTGGCACGCCATAGCGTTGCTCCATAAATTCCAGTCCAGAACGAAGCAGAGATTTATCACCCCTGAATTTGTTGATAATTATCCCCTTTATTCGAAGGCGTTCATCCTCTGACAATAATTCCAATGTTCCGGCTATCCAGGCAAAGGCACCGCCTCTATCAATATCAGCTACCAGAATAACTGGTGCGTTTGCAACCTTAGCCATATACATATTAACAATATCGTTATCCTTAAGGTTTATCTCCGCAGGCGAGCCTGCACCCTCAATGACAATAATCTCGTATTCCTGCTGAAGCAGCGAAAAGCATTCTTTGATAACCTCTGTGAGTTGAGGCTTGTATTTATGGTATTCTACAGCCTGCATATTGCCAATGGATTTGCCGCAAACAATTATCTGTGCACCAATATCGGTTGTAGGTTTCAGAAGAATAGGGTTCATCTCAACCCTGGGCACAATCCCTGCTGCCTCAGCCTGAGTTATTTGTGCCCTGCCCATCTCCAGTCCATCAATGGTAACGCCTGAATTAAGTGCCATATTTTGAGACTTAAATGGGGCAACCCTGTAGCCATCCTGCATGAATATTCTGCATAATGCAGCAACCAGGATGCTCTTCCCTACACCAGAGCCAGTGCCTTGAACCATAATAGATCTGGACATTTTTTGTTTACTCCACATGAACTGTCATCATCGAATACATCTGTCCAATCCAGAAGAAAAAGAAGATAAGGATACCTATTCGAAAAAATCTTTTCTTCTTATAGGGACTGGTTTCAAATGGTTCTGTTCGAATAAGCCTTGAGATATACAAACTGGTAAAGCAAACAGAGATGAGGGACAGCCATAATCCCATATAAGAGATTTCTCTGGCATTTTCAAAGTTTATGCCGTAAAGTGTTCTGAATATCCAGATAATTAACGTGCTGGAGATAAGCGAGATAAGCACTCCCTGCTCTATTGGATAGAGAAAAAGCACCCATTTTTGAAGCAAAAATTCCCTCTTGCCCAGAGCACCCCAGAGGAACCCTATACCAGAGATCAAGATGACAAGAAGGGCATTATCATAATGCCTTATTCCTGCATATTTGAGGATAAATAACAATAAAATTCCACATATTAAGCCCCGCAGCCCACCTGAGCCTATATTGTGTTTTTGCTCCTTATTCCATAGAACCATAAGGATGTAAACCGCAAACCAAAAAAATCCTGCATAAAGAATATAGAAAAGGCTTTTTAATATCTCGTGAGAATCTTCAGGGGTAATTTTATGCAGATAGACATCCGAGTAAAAGGTTGAGATTGCCCCCATACAAAAAGTGCTGAATAATGAGATAATAAGAATGCTTACAAAAAGCCTCATCATGGCCAGCTTATCCCGATTATTCAAGAAACAAATCAGAGAATGAACCAATTCTTCCAGAGAGATAGCTATGCATATTCCCACAACAAAAGGTAGGAGACCAGCCCAAAAAGACGGACCATCATAATGACTGCTAAAGATATAACTGGCATAATATTCTGTCATGAGGGTTCCCTTGTCTGATATTTTTTATAAGAAACATCTACTATCCGAATCTGTTTTATTGCCGATTCTGACAAAAGACCATTTAATTTCTGGAGCAATGCTTTATCGACACAGATAGCATTTGTTATTTCTATGGTTGAAGGCAGCTCTGTTTCGATAGTCTGTGCTTTTGGTACAAATTTTTTAATTTGATCTGCCAATTTAGGGGTCATGCGTTGAAGCTCTTCATTACAAGTGGTATATATTGGCTTAAATATCAGCTGAAGGTCTAATATCACACTTCCGCTTGCCTCTTTGAGTGGTGTTTCAACAGTGATATTATAATATTGGGGATAAAAGAAAAAATAATTATGTGTTATACAGAATTTATATTGGGTAACATTTTTAATTATCCTTATATTCTCATCCTTGTATGAAAACTGGTTGAATTGATGCTTTATATCCTCGCGTTCCAACTCTATTGGCGGAATAGAGATAACCGACGGAAACTTAAAGACTAAAATTTCTACAGGCAGATACCCTGATTTGGTTATCCTTAACCGCAGATATGGTGCAGATATTTCCTTTTGTTCCAGCCACTTGATAAATATCTCTCCAATATTTCCCTTAGACACACTTATCTTTTCCAGACAATATTCACCAGAGGCCTCTGTAGTCATTCTTCTCTTGGGTTTAGGCTTGAATACCCGACGGTTAGAATTAACAACCTCAACACGTATCCCTTCATAATTGCTTTCCTTTTCTAAAGACACATATCCCTGAATCGTTACCTCTGCTGTTTCAAAGTCAGATTGAGCAACAAAAATCATCCAGGAGCCTATCCCTAAAGAAAAAACTATAAGTAGAAAAAATCTCCCCATTTATCTTCCTTATGTATGTATGAGTTTTTAGCAATTAGCAGTTAGCAAAAGTACCATTTGATGCCTGAATTATTGTATCATTCTAACCTGTTATTGTCAAGTAATTTCTAAAGGATTACGACAGAGGCGAAAGGAGAGTGTTGGTGAGTATTGCATGGCAACCAAAGCCATATCTATAGCCTTAAGCACTGTTTGGCTCTATTTCCTGCCATGTTTTGGTATTGTTTGACATGGTTGGAGTCCCAAAAGACAACACAAGTGGTCATTTACCCTGGAAACTGCTTACAACGCTCTCAGGCGCCGAGATTTTGCGTCTCTACTTCAGATACTCCAGAAGCATCTCAAGCATTGTTTGAGTGCTCTGAATGCGGATATCTTTTCTTTGCAAAGCAGCATCAAATTTGCATCTGTTACATACTACCTTCTCTGTCGAGGAGGCATCTCCACATTCAGCAGTCGAAATCAATGACAGATACACCAGCCCAACTGGTTTCTGCATGTTTCCATCATCAATAGAGAGGCTCTCTCTGTTAGAGGTGCTGCCATTAGGACCTGCAATTCCGGTAATTCCAAGCCCAATATCTGTCTCATACCTTTCCCTAACACCCTTTGCCATCTGTATAGCTACCTGAGCACTAACCGCTCCATGCGTATCCAGAGCCTCCTGTGTTACCCCAAGCATCTGCACCTTTATCCTGTTACTATAAGCTATTACCCCGCCTACAAAATATGCAGAGCTGCCAGGCACATCTGTTATTCTGGAGCATAACAGCCCACCAGTGCATGATTCAGCGACAGAAAGGGTCAACCCTTTAACTGTCAATAACCTTCCTACTTCTGATTCAATATCCATTGTAAACATTTTTCCCTCCTTTTTTCCTCCTTATATTTAACAAATTTGGCATAGTTTAATTCTGTGTGCTGGTTCACCGTGAATCGTAATTTTTCATTTGAAAAATTTAGCGAATTTTTTCTTAAGCTTTGACCCAAATTCTGATGATTTTTTAGTGGTTCTTTAACGAATCATGTGGGTAAGTCTATGTCAACGCATCCGAACACCACACCAACAAATGTGGCAAATACCAGCTAAAGGCAGTGCTGACATCCCTGCCTGTGGTTTGTATCGCTGATTCACTATATTTCACAGATAAGCAGTCTTTCTCTGCCAAAGAATCGCAGATTAGGACAGATTAGAGCATACAATATATGTTTTTTGCTACTGTCGCGTCAACCTTAATCTGTCGCATGTAGTAGAGACGCGATTAATTGCGTCTCTACATTGGGAAAAGGCAGGGACAAGCCCTGCAGCTACATTAATAAACCATTCGACACTTGAGACTTGACACGACACTAACCTCTTGACCTCTTACTTTAAGATACTGCTTGACGATTCATAAACCTCAGCGGAACATCAATCAAAATAAACCTTTTCTGCCACATCATTTTTTTCTCCCCTTTCTCCTCATTCTTGAGATCATCATTATTAATAAACAGCTTTTTTTCAAAATACCTTTCAATAAGCGGAAACTCTGCCCTATAAAGTCGGCATGGGAACTTGAGTTTAAGGTGAATGCCGCTCCTGCATTTCTTGACCTTGTATATGGGATTAACTATTAGATTTATAGGTGAAGATTCAAACAGCATCGATGTCGAATACCTTTTGAAATACTTAGTATTTCTACTTACTGCCAGGGTAAAGTCTCCTGCCTCGTCCTTTGTAAGGCTAAGATCCACAGCATCTTCGGACAACAAATCCTTCAGCATCTTCTCTTCTGGAATCATTCTTATCTCAAGATTACTAAACAGATTTTGGTAATGGGATGGACTCAACGGTGTCCCAGGCAAAACATTAGATAAACTTGAATTATGGATATGAGGGATAAGCAGAATGCCATCATCATTTAGAACTCTCATCATCTCCTTGCTAAACAAGTATTTTGTCTCTATGTAATGAAAACTATCCAAGCAGACAACACTATTGAAAAAACCATCCACAAATGGAAGCATCTGGCTTGCATCCCAGTCAATATATCCTGCTGCATGAGGAGCAAAAAACTCTCTGGCAAGATAAAGGTTTGTAAATCGTCTTTCAACACAAACTATTTTAGTTGCAGGGATATGCTTTGCTGCCATAAAGGCAAAATGCCCAACACCGGCACACACATCCAGCATATATCCTTCAGCCTCTTTTATTACTGGCATAAGTGACAGTGAGCAGATAAAGTTTGGGGCAGAGAATCGATATCGCAGATAAGCTGTCCAATATCTCCAATTCCAAAAACCGATTATCTTCCAGAAGCTCGGAGCTAAGTGAAGTTTTTTGGTCAGGTTGATAATCTTTTTCATCATCCTGCCTTCAAGCATCAAGTAAAGGGCAGCAGATGTTTTCTTCATATCCAGAAGGTTTAGTGCCTTTTCGCTTGTTTCATCCCCCTGTAGACACAATATGCCTGAGACAATGGGATATCTATGGCATGGACAGCTTAGTATCCCATCAATAATCCTGGTATTCTTAACATTAATCACCTTGTCTACCTGCAAACTACCAGCACAAAATGGGCAAATCAGGTATTCAAGCAGTGCTTTTTCCATCTTTTATCCTTGTTGATAGACAGGTTCTGTCAAAAACTAACCACAGAGAACACAGAGTAGCCACAAAGCTCACAAAGGTTTTAATTAATTACACTTCTTTTCTTTGTGTCCTTTGTGGTTTTCTCCGTGCCCTCTGTGGTTTCTTTCATATTCTTTCATATTATTTATACTCGATGTTCAAGGTTTTTGTGGCTCATAGGAACCACCAGAA
>DYDG01000147.1 GCA_020717845.1 Marinifilum sp.
ACGAATTCACACGAATTTTCACGAATGATGGAAACTATTCGTGTCTCCTTCGTGGACATTCGTGATTTTTTATATTGTTTGGCTACGATTCTCTGCGATCTCTGTGTCTCTGCGGTTAGCTGAACTGTTACCTTTTTTGAATACCATCATCCTCAAGATTGTCTGACCCAACTACTATGCTTATCTCCCCCAGTATCTCATTTAATCCAGGGATATTCTTAAACCACACCCGCCCGGTCATTTCATTGGCTACAGACTGATACAGCATAGAGATCAGTTCACATAGCCTTAAAGGCAAGGAAGGGGGAGGGCTACACACCATTTCTTTCCAGAGGACACTGCTTGCCTTCTTTGCCTTTTCCACATCCTGAAACCATTGTGTTTTTCGATAAAATATTCGGGCAACCTCTTTGCTTACTGGTAATCCGTTAAAGGTAAATCGACATTCATCTGGTGTGCCAAGCACATCCACCAGGATAAGCCTGCGTTCAGGGTCAAACCCAAATTCTACCTTTCCATCCTCATTGACAAGACCTATCCTGCCTGCCTCCTCACTAATAAGCCCATTGATTACCCTTGTTATCCTCAATATCTCGCAAAATTCCTCTTCCAAAAGTCCGGATATGTTTTTCGCCTCTTCCTGGCTTATGTATCGGTCAATTGGCTCTAATTTAGTAGAAAAGTCAAACATGGGCGGGTCAAGTTTTTGTCCCGGAACAGGATCAATGGTCAAGCCCAGATCCTCTTTGGTTAATTGTCCATTGCCCGAGGGGCTTCCTTCGCCAGAGGGGCTCCCTCCCTTTAATCTCTTAAATACACTTGAACCATCTGGCAGATAGTTGCGATAGATTACCTCGAGCGGAATAAGAAGGTTTGCCTGCTCAGTATTATAACATGAATAGTCATAGCAGTTGTCTTGATTGGGTGAGGGTTCAATTAGCGGAGGTTTTATTACCCGAACCAATTTCACCTCCATACATGCTGGAATGGTTTCAACCTCATTAAGTTTTTTCGCCTTTTTCGCCGCATCATCCTCAACCACCCCAAGATAATGTGTTCTTATCCCCATCTCCTCCAATTTTTCTAAGAGGTAGGCACTGATAATGCACAATGCTGCCCCTTTATTCTGAATATCATCAGGCATCTTGCCCCAATCAAAGACAGAATACCTGTCAGAAAAGGAAAATCTACCCCTGCCGCTCTTCTTCTCTTCTGGCATTTCAAGAATCATTAAATCTTTTACGCTGCCCATACTTATATACTCCTTTTTGCATTCTCACCGGACACATTGAACTATATTGGTTAATTATATCATTATGCTTAAGGAATTGTCAATAAATACTTGACAGAAGCATAAAAAAAATGGTAAAATAATAGCATTCAACTATTTCGACTGTAGTGAGTGTCTTCAGACTCGATATGCTGCTTAAGACACACCTAAAGGTGCTCACTATATCTGTAAATAGTTCACCGCAGAGACGCAGAGGCACAGAGAAATTAACAAAAATTAGAATCCAGAACACAGAAAGACAAAAAGAAAGAATCTGTAGTCTCTCATCTGTGCTCTGTCCTCTGATTTATTCTCTGCGTCTTTGCGGTTAGCTGAACTGTTACCTAATATCTTAAGGAGGACTACAATGAAATATATTGTAACATGTGCTTTGATATTGATTTTGGCTGGCAGCAATACTGCATTTGGAGGAACACCTACGGTAACTAATCGGACTAATACGGCATTTACTGTTTCATGGACAACTATTGTCCATGAAAAGGGCTGGGTTGAGTATGGGACAAATGCTTCTTGCCTGAATATGAAGGCATATGATGATCGAGGGCAGGAAACTGTTGATGATACGCATTATGTGACAATCACAGGACTTTCAGGGACAACGACCTATTGTCAGGTTGTATCAGGTGGTGCAAAAGGCAACATATCTACTATTGCTACTGTTCCGGCATTGTCGCTCCAACCAGGAGTTGCTTTTGGAGAGGTATATTTTCAAGGGACAACCATTCCTGCTGAGGGATCGATTGTTTATGCAATACTCAAAACAACCAGTGGAACTGAATCTGACACACAATCAACAATAGTCAAGAAAAATGAACCATGGCAAATCTCCCTCAATAGCTTTCGCAACATGGACGGATGCAGCTCTTTCCAGTATTCTTCAGGTGATTGGTTGATTATCAAGGTAGATGCAGCAGGGGATGGCATGGCTACAGAGACAACAATAATAGGTACTATAACTAATAATATTATCGATACAGGCACTCTCACCCTTGCGGGTGATATTGTTGCCCCGCCAGATATTTCTACATCTATTGCCCCTGGTGATGGTCATGTTCAGATAGGGTTGACAATGCCTGTGCAAGATACTGGTGTTGCAGGTGTGATCATTCTTCGCAGAGAAGGAGACTATCCACAGGCTACCCTTACAGTCGGGCAAATATATCCAGTTGGAACAACCGTTACTGACAGTATAGTGGTCTATGTCGCTACAGACACCACAACATGGACAGATGGAACGCTAACAAACGGTGTCAAATATTATTATCGAATATTTACCTATGATGGGGTGTATAATTATTCGCAAGGGAGTCGCTGCTACGCTACTCCGGGGAAAGATCTTGGCAATGCCAGTGTTTTTCCCAATCCATTGGTTGGAGATGGGGTTGTGTGTTTTGATAAATTGTTGGCAAATACACACATCTGCATCTATAACATTGCTGGTGAGCTTGTGCTTGAGGCAGAGGCACCCAATGAAACATATCTGTGGTCTACAAGAGATGCTGCCAGTGGGATTTATCTATATCTGCTTAAAAGTGATGGATACATTCGGACAGGTAAGATAGGGATTGTTAGATAGGGGCAATTGATTTAAGTTTGTGGTGGTTCTCTATCTGGACAGACTGGACAGACACATAGGCTATTCCTACCATAGCTTGATGGAGGATTAATGGAAAGAATAGGAGATATCCTTAAAAAAAGACGGCTTGAAATTGACATTTCCTTAGAGCAGGCAGCAGAAGAAACCATGATTGCCAGTCGTTATCTGGAATCAATAGAGAGATCTGACTTCAGCCCTTTTCCGGGAAATGTATATGCAAAAGGCTTTTTGCGTCGATATGCCGATTATCTCAAGCTTGGAGAAATAGAGACACAAAGGCTTTTAGCCCTATATGAGGCTGAACAAAAGAAAGAAGAGGCTGCACAGCCGCAAATAGAAAAAAAGGGAATAGATGCTGAGACTACAGTCTTGCGAAATGTTAGAGCCAATAGAAAAAATCTATATCTTTACTCTATCTTAGCCGTTCTCGGATTTCTTATTGCTGGAGGGATATTGGGTGCAATTATTGTCCCATTTTTAGAAAAAGAACCGAAAATATTTATTGACCCAAACAAATTGTTGTCTCATGAAGAATTGATAAGAAAAGACCGTGTGCCAGAAGAAAAACAAGGGACAATTACCAGAAGCGTTGTAAAACCAGTGATAAAAGGTGTGCTGCTCGAGGGCAATGCCTTTGAAGAAGTATGGGTTCAGGTGCAGATTGATTCTGGAAAGAATAAGGAGATTCTTGTAAAAGCAGGGGAAAAGATTAAATGGAATGCTAAGGAAAAGATATGCCTGACTATGGGCAATGCTGGTGCTGTAGCCTGGAAGTTTAACTCTAAGGCAATTGGCACTCTCGGCAAGACAGGAATAGCAAAGACCATGCTCTTTACACCAGAAAAGATGCAAACTGTAATAAAAAAAGAGCAGCCAGCACCAATTCCTTCTAAAGATGAGGAGAAGGAGGAGAAGACAGGGATTCAAAGCCCTGGATCTTTGCTTTCTCAGGGACAGGGAACCACAACCCAGACAGCAAAAGAAAAGGTGAAAGAGGCGAAAGAGGCGAAAGAAACAGGGACAGTCTCAAAGCCTGCCCCTCTGCAAAAAATCAAGAAAAATGAAGGCAATAACACTGGCACCGACAGCAAGCAATCAACATCTCTGGACAAAATTCAAAAAGGAACACACACGAATATGTAGTTGAGACTTGTAGAGAGAAGAGGAATGGTTTGCTTCTACAAAAGGGTAGGAGGGAAAATGAAAATGGTAGGATTTTATATAGTTTTGGCAAGCGTGATCGTAATCGCTATTTTCGCCTTTATCGTTTCTTACAAGGAGGATCATCCTAAAAAGAGAGTCAGTTCTTGAATTATGAATTTTCATACTACTATCGCGTCAAGATTAACCTGTCGCATGTAGTAGAGACGCAAAATTTTGGTGGTGTCTGAAATTGGCTGACTGGATGGGGCACAAGTAGGGGCAACCCCCTGTGG
>DYDG01000148.1 GCA_020717845.1 Marinifilum sp.
AACGTTATCGGAGAATTAAAAAGTTCTTGACTTCTATATGGTAGTCTTACCCATATGATTCGTTAAAGAACCTTCTTATAGCGGATTTCAAGAAATGATAAAAAAACACTTGACTTTTTGGCTAAATATTGTTAATATATTCAAATCATGCCGGGATGGTGTAATTGGCAGACACGTGCGCTTGAGGGGCGTATGGGGTAACCCGTGCGGGTTCGAGTCCCGCTCCCGGCACCAATAATTATTTAGTAACTATCTGTAAATAGGCTGAAGTTTAATGATTGAACCAAAAGGTTATATGGTAGAGATATTTAAGGGTATTCAAGGGGAAGGACCCTGGGTAGGAGAGTCACAGATATTCTTAAGATTTGCTGGATGTAACCTCTCTTGTAAATATTGTGATACAGGGTATGCCCTGCATGTGCCTGTGCAATACAAGGTAGATGATGATAAAAATTACAATAATCCTGCAACCCTGACTGAAATAATGGATATTATAAGGGGTTATGGCTCGTCTTCAACCACAGTGTCTCTTACTGGCGGAGAACCGCTATTACAAGATGACTATCTAAAAATACTTCTTCCTGTTTTAAAAAGAGAAGGATATAGGGTTTATCTGGAAACAAACGCTACCCTGCCAAAACAGCTGGCAAAGATACTCCAATGGGTTGATATTGTATCTGCTGATATCAAATTGCCAGGCTTTACTGGAAAGGATGATATCCCAAAAGAGCATCGAGAGTTCCTGCATATAGCAAGGGAAAAGAATCTGTTTGTTAAGGTAGTGGTTACAGATGAGACGGTTTTGGATGAAATATCTGTGGCTGTGGATATTATAAAAGATGTAGATGTAAATATCCCTTTAGTTATTCAGCCAGATATAAAGATGGGATCAATTGAAAGGTTATTGAAGTTTTACGAGTATGCCCGGACAGGATTGCCCAATGTCCGATTAATTCCTCAAATACATAAACTCATGGGATGGAAATAAGCATTGAGTATTACTCAAACAATGTAGTGCTTAAATACTTTTCGCCTCTGTCCGGGAAAATGGCAACAATTACACCCTTGTTTATCTTTTTCGCTACCTCTGCTGCTGCATACAAAGCAGCCCCACTGCTCATGCCTACGAAAATACCCTCTTTTTTAACAATTTCCCTGGCCCATTCAAAAGCAGTTTCAGTTTCAACCGTTATCATTTCGTCAATTTGTGAAGGATCATAGATAGCAGGGACAATTGCCTCTTCCATGTTTTTCAAACCCTGGATATAATGTCCTTTTACCGGATGGGCACAAACTATTTTGATATTTTTGTTCTTTTCCTTAAGTTTCTTTCCTACACCCATGATAGTGCCTGATGTTCCAATTGTTGAAACAAAGTAATCAATATTACCATCAGTATCTTTCCATATTTCTTCTGCTGTTGAGGAATAATGAGCCAATTTATTATAATGATTTGAGAATTGGTTTGGCATAAAGTATTTATCAGGGTTTTTCTCTACTATTTCCAGAGCCTTACGAATAGCACCATCAGTCCCCTCCTCTGCTGGGGTTAGGGTTACTATAGCACCAAAAGCCTTTATCATCTTTTGGCGTTCTATGGAGACAGCAGAGCTCATTACAATTTCCACTTTATAGCCTAATACTGCTCCGATCATAGCCAGACTAATGCCTGTATTTCCTGAAGTTGGTTCAATAATAACCTTATCCTCTCTAAGAGAGCCTTCTTTTTCTGCCTGTTGAATCATACGAAGAGCAATCCGGTCTTTAATGCTGCCTGTAGGATTATACCCCTCAACCTTTGCCAATACCTCGATACCATCCTTTTGAATCAGTTTGTTTATTCGGACAAGTGGTGTATTACCTATTGATTCCAATATGTTGTTATAAATAAATCCTGACTTCAAAGACGACATTTGAATCGTATCAATATCAGCCTGCATTTTTCTTGAAGATACTATATCCATGATACCTTCTCCCATAATAAATTTTATTGATTTTCTTGAGCTTAACCAATACCTGAGCCTAAAATACCTACAATATAATTATCTCACAATTTCACAGGCATGTCAACTAAAAAATCTATGAAAAATCTTCAGGGTAGATGTGAGCGTTACATAGCAACCAAGAGAACGTTGCAGAGTCGATTCAATGCTTATAAGGACTTATAACAACTCTTGACATAAGAATTTGCCATCTCCAACTCTTTGCAATTTTTGTGGTTACAAAAAAGCTGCTGTGGTTTGCAATATTTATAAGTCCTGTAGAGGACAATTTCCGTTAATTTTGGCAAATTTTGGCTAAATGAAGAAAATTGCCTCACGCATTATGTCAAGAATGTCCAGAACTTACGATATTTGTCAAGTTGGAGATTTTGTATGATTTTTAAGACTATTTTTGCTGCAAGTGTTTGTATTTATAGGCTTATAGCTTATGCAACGATCACCCGTTTACTCTGCCGTTAGCTGAAAAAAAGGTTGACTATTATCATTTTTTAAGGTATAATTTCAAAAGCAGTGGTAAAGTGAAAAACAGGGAGAAAATCATGCATATTTCTAAGGAAAAAATACTGCTTAATCTAAAATCCAGAATGTTTTCTCGGCAGATTCATTTGTTTGAAGAGGTATCTTCCACACAGGACATTCTACGCACCCTGATTGTTTCTGGTTCGCCAGAGGGCACGCTGGTCATATCTAAAACACAAACACAAGGACGAGGACGACTGGAGAGGGAATGGGTGTCGCCTGAGGGAGGCTTATGGTTTTCCACAGCCCTTATCCCGCCATTTGGTCCTGAAGCGGCACCACAGATAACCTTGCTGGCTGCCTTTAGTATCGTGCAGGCTGTCTCAGATATTGTGGGGCTGTCTGCCAGCATTAAATGGCCAAACGATATATTTATCAATGGCAAAAAGGTTGCGGGCATAATAGGGGAGATGTCAAGCCATCAGGTAGCTATAAAATATATTACCCTCGGGATAGGGATTAATGTAAACATACTCTTGAAAAATTTGCCACCTTGTGCTACTTCCCTTTCCTGCGAAACTCAAAGGGAAATACCTTTGGAAGAACTCCTCTCGTCCTTCCTGAATCATCTGGATGACAATTATTCAACCCTTAAGGCCTCAAAAGACCTCACCCCATTCATGAATAACATTAGAAAACTGCTGCTTTATAAGAATGAAACCGTTGAAATTTCCACAGCTCAGGGAATGATGCAGGGAACAATTCTCGATATCCATACGGATGGAAGGCTGATTATGAAGATAGGGGACGAATCAAGGATGATTAGCAGTGGCGAGATTTCTGCATAATCACAACGGTGAGCTTAACGACGGCATTGCCGAAGCATTTATCGATTGGGCTAAAAAAGAGGATTTGAGTTTTTGGAGGTATTGAGATGGGGAATGAATTGACTCTTTCAACAAAAATAGCGGTTTTTAGAAACAAGGAAATACGAAAAATCATTCACAAAAACGAGTGGTGGTTTTCTGTAGTTGATATTATTGATGCTCTTACAGATAGCGAAGATGCCCGAAATTACTGGAAGGTGTTGAAGCACAGGCTGATAAAAGAAGGTGCGGAGCAAGTGGTTACAAATTGTAACCAGTTGAAATTGGTAGCAAGCGATGGCAAGTTGCGTCTTACGGATTGTGCCAATACGGAAGGCATCTTCCGCATTATCCAATCTATTCCCTCACCTAAAGCTGAACCATTCAAAAGATGGCTGGCAAAGGTTGGTTATGAGCGAGTGCAAGAAATTGACGACCCAGAGTTGGCAACAAAAAGAACGCGGGCTTTATACAAAGCCAAAGGATATAGCGATGATTGGATTGAAAAGCGGATGCGTGGGATTGCTATCCGGGAAGAACTTACGGACGAATGGGAAAAACACGGTGTTGAAAAAAGCAAAGAATACGAAATCCTGACTGCGGAAATATCTAAAGCCGCTTTTGGCTTAACACCAGGCCAATACAAAAAACTCAAAGGATTAGAGAGAGAAAATCTGCGGGATCATATGACTGACCTTGAACTTATCTTTTCCATGCTCGGCGAAGCGTCCACAACGCAAATCACAAAAGTGGAGCATCCCATCGGCTTTGAAGAAAACCGGAATGTTTCCCGCCGCGGTGGCAATGTCGCAGGAGTAGCACGGAAAAAACTGGAACAGGAAACAGGGAAAAAGGTTGTAAGCCAGGATAATTATCTGCAAAACCCGCAGAATGAAAAACTGCTATCGTAAAAATTCAAGACCTTTCATAATTTATCTCATACCGATTTATTACATTGGAAGGAATTTTGGGGATAGAGAATTGATATGAAAGAAGCAAAAGCCAGAATAAAAATCAAC
>DYDG01000149.1 GCA_020717845.1 Marinifilum sp.
GCTGGGTGGTTGATGCGGATATCAATTCATTCTTTGATACAGTCAATCATGCTATCCTGATTAACCTGCTTGCTATAAAGCTAAGGGATAACAGGCTAATTAGCCTGATAAACAACTTGCTTGAGACAGGAGCCAGCTCAGATGGTATGGGTATATGCCAGGGAGCAGTTACCTCTCCGCTTTTTAGCAATATCTATCTCCATGAGTTTGACAAGAAAATGATAGATGCTAAATACAGGCTGGTGCGGTTTGCTGACGATTTTGTGATCTTATCTGATACACGAGAAAAGGCAGAGGATGGGCTGAAGGCTGCAAAAGGTATTATTGATGAGTTGCAGCTAAGGTTTAATAAAGATAAGACTCGTATTTGCAATCTGTCAGAGGGGTTTGTGTTCTTGGGATATGAATTTACCGAATCAGGCAAACGACCTGCTCCTAAGGCTGCTCAGAGATTTGTAAGAAAACTCCACCTGTGAAATAGGTCTATCCTTCTTACTAAACTTTTGCGACCTGTGAAATAGGTTCGACCAGTGCAATCAACGATCGCCGATCGTTCAGGATATTCATCCTGAACGTACCTTTGATTTGGGATATGTATCCTGATTGTTGTCAGAGACATCTGATAGGCAAAGACGGGATAAATATCCCTTATCAATCGTTCCGCTCAGACGGAAGGTCCGCTGCCAGATGAATATCCTGAGTGATCAGGCGATCAGAACTATCGATTCTGTCCTATCAACTCTCTATAAAACGCAAAAGTTTAGTAAGAAGGATAGACCTATTTCACAGGTGGAAATTATTCTCTTCTTCCTTCATTTTTAATTTTTAATTCATAATTTTTAATTATAGGAGTGTCTATGTCCACATTATACTTGACCGAGCAGGGTTCTGTTTTGCATCGCAAGCAGAGGCGGCTGATAATTACCAAAAATGATGTGGTTCTCAAAGAAGTATCTGGCATGAAGCTTGAGCGAATACTGATATTTGGGAATGTGCAGCTAACATCTCAGGCAATGGCTTTTCTGCTTGATCAAGGGATTGAAACAAGCTTTTTGTCTTTGTATGGCAAGTTTCGTGGCAAATTATCACCTGTGGAATCAAAGAATGTATTTTTACGTATTGCCCAATATGAACGGTACTTAGATGAGGAGTTTTGTGTGGAATATGCCAAAAAGATAGTTGAGGGGAAGATAAGGAATGGGAAGATATTAATTCAGAGGTATTCCCGGGATCATCCTGATATGAATTTTGAGGATACAGTGGCTGTCTTAAATCAAGCGTTGGATGAACTTCCTAACAAACAACGGGTATCTACAATTCTTGGAGTAGAGGGATATTCAACAGCAGCTTATTTCAGGGCTTATAGCAAAATGTTCAGGAAACAATTGCAGTTTACAACCCGCAATCGCCGTCCTCCAAAAGACCCTGTAAATGCTCTGTTAAGTTTTGGATATACCCTGGTTACAAATGAGATATTTTCCATCCTGTGTGCCATAGGGTTTGATCCTTATATCGGATACCTTCATGGAATCAATTATGGCAGACCGTCTCTATCACTGGATATTGTAGAGGAATTCCGACATCCTGTGGTTGACAGATTTACTCTTAATCTGATTAATAACAATATCATGACAGAGGATGATTTTGAAGATCAAGGGGATGAAGGGGTCTTCCTTAAGGATGAATCCAGAAGAAAGTATTTTGTTCAATATGAGAAATTGCTGACTAATGTGTTTAAGGATTCGTGCTCTGAAGAAAAAGTAACTTATCGAACTGTTTTCAGACAGCAAGCCCACAAGCTATTGAAAACTATCCAGAGGAAGGAACCGTATCAGCCGTTTTTGTTTAATTGAAAGTTATGAATTAAACGTTGAGGAAGGGTAGGAATGTTTTTTGTTGTTTCTTATGACATTGTTGATAATAAAAAAAGGACTAAGGTAGCTAATATCTTAGAGGATTACGGCACCAGGGTCCAATACAGCGTGTTTGAATGTAATCTTACCAAAAAACTGCTTGACAAAATGACGGATGAAATGTTAAAATGTATCAATGTTGATAAGGATAGCCTGAGGATATATGAAATCTGTGAGGGGTGCAAACCGAAGATACAAGTTCATGGAAAGGGTAAGGTTGCTGAGGATGAAGATGTGATTGTGATTTGAATTTTTGGTTTACATAATATTACACACGATCTTTGAAAATTGAATATTTCAACATAGGTTCTCGGAAAAATTATGCCATCGAGAGAGCTGTTGAATAATAAGGACTTACGAAAACAAAGGAGGTTGAGTAATGATCGATTGTATGTTGAGTTGTATGCTTTTCCAATACCCCATAAGGAGGTTCTCGGAAATGGCCTTCTCAACCCATATGGTTGTTGGGGTTGTGAGGGGGACTGTATGAATGTTTGAGCCGATGATAAGGTGATTGCGACCCTTAATTATTGAAGTCATTAGAATAAAAATTATTATGTATGAATGTTTGAGCCGATGATAAGGTGATTGCGACTAAATATACTCAAGGTTTTTCGAGTCCCTGACGAAAGGTATGAATGTTTGAGCCGATGATAAGGTGATTGCGACGTAGGGTTGGCCAACTACCACCAAGTTGGGCCCAGGGTATGAATGTTTGAGCCGATGATAAGGTGATTGCGACTTATTGTCAGTGCTATATCCTGCGGACAACTGTATCACCGTATGAATGTTTGAGCCGATGATAAGGTGATTGCGACGGGTAAGACCGTTATCCGTGTCCGTTTAGCGTGTCCGTGAAGGAAGAGAGGGAAGCAGAACGGTCACGAATTACGGTCACGAACAACGGATATTCCCCGGATAACGAAAATGAGATAAAGGAGAAAAAATGAAGGTTGAGGATTTGGATGTTTTCAAGTTATCCCATGAGCTATCCTTGCAGATTTATAAAATAACCGAAGATTTTCCGGGTGAAGAAAAGTTTGGATTAACTTCACAGATGAGAAGGTCTGCTGCTTCAGTTCCCACAAACCTTGTGGAAGGAGGGCATAGATTCAGTAAAAATGAATATAAACATTTTGTTAGTATTGCCAGAGGTTCGACAGGAGAAATAAAATATCAACTGTTACTTTCTAAGGATTTAGGATATGTTGAAGAAGAAACTTACCTTAAAATGAAAGAAAGCTATGAAAGAATTAGCATGATGCTGACTAAATTACATGATTCTTTGAATTAACGGACACGGGCAACGGTCACGGACAACGGATTTCCGCCGATGATAAGGTGATTGAGACTGTAGGGGCGGGGTTCAAACCCGCCCCTACAATACCTTTTACAAACAAAGGAATATTGCAATGATGAGGGATAGTTCAGGTCTAATCCCGATAGCCTCCTCAGTCATTGCAGTGGACGGGACCCTTTGAAATGCTTGAGTCATGTGCGGTGAAAGTCGTAAGCATGATTTTTAGGAGGTTTGGGGGTAGTAACAAGCCCTTGACTACCCGATCTGAAGTCTCCCGGTGAAGTATTTTGCATAACCAATCAATCAACCGGATAGGGCTGTTGTCCTGCTGGTTAGCTTGTTGTTAATTTTTTTGAATAATAAATAACTGTTAGAGGAAAAATACATTATAAAATGAATAGCTTGATTGTATTTGACAGTAAACAGGTAAGACATAAATGGAATGAGGAAAAACAGCGATGGTTTTTTTCCGTTGATGATATTGTTGAAATTTTAACTGACAGTGTTGATGTAAAAGGTTATATTAAAAAATTACGGAAGCGTGATACTGAACTTAATATCTACTGGGGGACAAATTGTCCCCTGGTTGAAATGATTGCTGCTGACGGTAAAAAAAGAAAAATAAAAGCAGCAGACGCAGAGGGGCTTTTTCGTATTATTCAATCAATTCCATCACCGAAAGCTGAACCTTTTAAACGTTGGCTGGCAAAAGTGGGTTATGAGAGACTCGAAGAAATCGAAAACCCTGAACTTGCTGCGAAAAGAATGCGGGAAATTTATCAGCAGAAGGGTTATTCTAATGAGTGGATTGAAAAGCGAATACGTGGCATTGCAGTCAGAGATGAACTCACCGAAGAATGGAAAAAACGGAGTGTCAAAGAACAAAAAGAATATGCAATTCTAACAGCCGAAATTAGTAAAGCCACATTCGGCATGACTCCATCAGAATATAAACAGTTTAAAAACCTTGACAAACCACATGACAATCTCCGTGATCATATGACTGATCTCGAACTTATTTTTACCATGCTGGGCGAAGCCTCGACAGGCTGTTACGGAATGCAAAAATCATTTTAACCCCTATACAACATATACTGTTTTA
>DYDG01000035.1 GCA_020717845.1 Marinifilum sp.
TAAGATACGGCAGGAAGAACAGAAAGAACAGGATTAACCACGAAGGCACGAAGAAAAAAAATCGGGATGGTTCACCATTGTGTGAAAGCTTGCGGCTAAAAACACTGTAGGGGCAGACCCCTGTGTCTGCCCTGATTTGTGGACAGATAAAGGAATCACACGAAAAATGGTGAAAATGAACCATCCCGAAAAATCTTAATATCTTCTTCGTGCCTTCGTGGTGAAAAAAATCTTAAATATGACCCATAACAGATTTTTTGTCTCTCCATCTCAAATCAGCCAGACCCATATCAAGATTACTGATACTGATAATCTTCATCATATCAGGGTAATTCGACTGGGAATAAATGATATGATTATCGTCCTGGATGGCAGTGGTAATGAGTATCATGCCAGAATAAGCAGTATGTCCAGAGAGATAACGGCTGAGATTGTCGATAAAAAGGTATACCCCTCCCCTACCCTACAAATAACCATTGTTCAATCCATACCAAAGCTGGATAAGGCTGATTTCATTGTTGAAAAATGCACTGAGCTGGGTGTCTCAAGGATAGTGTTTGTTGAAACCAGTCGATCTGTCAAAAAACAGGTTAACCTGTCTCGTCTGGAGAAAATAGCCATATCAGCCAGCAGTCAGTCAGGAAGGATATTCTTGCCAATGATTGAGGAGGCACGGTTTTGTGATGCCTTAGCCATGGTCAGCCAAGAAATGCGGAATGCGGAATGCGGAATGCGGAACAATGCCCCTCTGGAGAAGGAAGCTCCACCGGTAAACATCCTCAAACTCATGCTCTGGGAAAATGCTGAAAAAGGAATAGGCGAGGTTTTACGGCTGCCAGAGTGGCTCACTCTGCCAGAGGGGCTCCCTCCTGCAATTGGAGCAATTACAAGGGTAGCATTGTTTGTTGGACCAGAGGGTGGATTCAGTCAGGAAGAGGCAGACGAGGCAGTAAGAAAAGGCATTATCCCTATTTCGCTGGGGAAACAAATCCTGCGCACAGAAACAGCTGGTCTTGTAGGCTTGACCATTGTTGCCTATGAGATGGGATTGTTGAATTGATAATTCAACACAGAGACACGGAGGCACGGAGATATGACTGTGTTTACAACACTCTCCTTTTTTCTTTGTGTCTCCGTGTCTCTGTGTTGAATTTCTGTCCCCTACCCTACTTTATCCTCTACAATATACGGTTTTATCCCTCGTCTATTAACAAAATAATTGCTTCCTGAAAAAGTCTTGACATACTGTTTCATCTCACTGGCAGTCTGGCTTATTTGAGCCGAATGAATAATCTCTCCCCCTTCAGTAGTTACAACACCAATAGAAATAGTCATCAGGGGAAACTTCTGCTCTATTCCCTGTCGATTTTTGGTAAAAACATAACCCCTTTCCCTATCATCTTTAGAATACATCTCAGGAATACTTGCCTCGAATCTCCTTATTATCTCTGAACAAATAGCGTCTATCCTTTCAACAGGAGTAATTAAAACAAAGTCATCACCGCCAATATGCCCAACAAAACTATTAATATCATCTGCTTGTTTTATTGTATCAATAATTACTGAAGCTGTAAGACGAATAGCATCATCCCCTCGCTTAAATCCATATTTGTCATTAAATATTTTGAAGTTATCCAGATCAATGTAGTAAAAGGCAAATGCAATTTTTTTTGATAGGAGATTATTTATCCTATCCTGAATAGAGTTGTTCCCGGGCAGCATGGTCAATGGATTGGCATCAAGCCCAAGATAGGTGCGTTGAATAAGTGTTCGTATCTTAGCTAATAATCTTGGAGGTCTAATCGATTTGATTATATAATCATCTGCACCAAAATCCAATGCCTGTAGTTCAACATCCATCGCATCCATTCCAGTAAACATTATCACTGGAATGTGTCGCAACGCTATATCCTGTCTTATCTTTTCACAAATTTGATACCCATTCATATCTGGAAGCATTAGATCAAGAATAACCAAATGAGGGCTTTTCTCCTGAATAAGCATCAAAGCCTGTTCCCCATTTTGGGCGGTAATGGTTTCATACCCTGCATGTTCTAATAACTCACTCATACTTATTAGAACATCTATTTCATCGTCTACAATAAGGATTGATTGTTTGTTCATATTTACAACTCCAGCTTCCATCTTGAGCAGTACAGACCACATTTCGACCAGGCTCAATGACCACATTTCGACAGGCTCAATGACCACATTTCGACAGGCTCAATGACCACATTCGTTCCCTGAGCATGTCGAAGGCGTTCCCTGAGCTTGTCGAAGGGCAATGACCACAAGCAAGATGCTTGTGTTACCTTGAACACTATAAGCTGCAAGCAGGGATAATAATGATGTGTAATATAGCTATTAGCCATATATACTTATATAGTATAGCATTATTTTTCTGAGATGTCAAACAAAAAAAATTGACAGGGCAGGACAATCGTGTTATAATGTGTTCATACTCGATGTTCAAGTTTTTTATGGCTCATAAGAACCACCAGTCCAAAGCAGTAAAATACCAGCCAATATTCTTGTAGCTGCGACCCTTGTGGTCGCTTATTAGATAGGCAGGGGCAAGCCTCACAGTTACAAACGTGGTTAAAAGATAGCAGGGACAAGCCCTGCAGCTACAGTGATGTTAAAAACCTTGAACATCGAGTTACACCATGCAGGAGGTGAGATGATTATGATAAGAAAGGCAGTTAGAGCAGGCTCGTTTTATCCAGCTCAGCCAGAACATCTCAGGCAGGAGATAGCAGGTTATCTCAAGGAGGGGGTGCTCAAAAGGGATGCTATTGGTTTAATAGCCCCTCATGCTGGGTATATATATTCTGGGGGAGTAGCCGGGGCAGTGTATTCATCTATTACGCCGTCAGAAACCTTTGTTATTCTTTGTCCAAACCATACTGGAGAAGGCAAGCTATTTGCTATCATGACTAATGGAACATGGCAAACACCGCTTGGCGATGTCCCAATAGACTTTGAGCTTGCCAATAAACTGGCAGCAACATCCAGACACATTCAGGTAGACCATCTTGCTCATTTATATGAACACGCTATTGAGGTCCAACTCCCATTTTTGCAGATTTTATTTAAGAATTTTCAAATAGTTCCTATATGTATGGGATCCAGTCATTCATCTGTATACAAGGAAATAGGTCTGGAGATTGCCAATTGTATCAAGCTGTCAGGGAAAAAGGTAAGCATTATTGCCAGCTCAGATATGAGCCATGAAGGACAGCTCAATGAAACTACACTGGAAAAATATTTGAAATATCATGATCAATTGGCCATAGAGGCGATCCTTGAATTAAATGAGGACGAATTAATCCAGCGTATAGAACAAGCAAGGATTACTATGTGTGGTTATGCCCCAGCAACAGCTATGTTAACCGCAGCCAAACAGCTTGGCTGCCAGAGGGCTGAATTAATCAAATATGCCACATCATGGGATGTAACCCATGATTACAGCTATGTGGTTGGATATGCAGGGATTGTGGTCATTGAGCGAAGTCGAAATGTGGTAACATAATATGGGCAGAATAACATATCCGGAAAAGGTAAAATTGATTGTAGGCATGATATCATCCTCTGTAGAGTTGTTTGAGACAGCTCAAAGTCGGCTCGAACAGGAGTTTGGCAGCATAGATTTTTGCAGCCAGATACTGCCCTTCACCTTTACTCAGTATTATACACCTGAGATGGGGGAAAACCTGAAGAGAAGGTTTATCTCCTTTTCATCGCTTATCCTGCCTGATAAGCTGGCAGGGATAAAGGTGCTGACAAACGCTATTGAACAAGAATTTACTGCTGAGGATAAAGGAGATAGAAGAAGGATAAACCTTGACCCAGGCTATCTTAATACAGCAAAATTGGTCCTGGCAACGACCAAAGACCATTGCCATCGAATATACCTTGATAAGGGCATCTATGCTGAGATAACCATGAGGTTTGTTGCCGGCACATTTTGCCAGTGGGAATGGACATATCCTGATTACAGAACTCAAGAATATATCGATATCTTCAATCATATTCGGCAGTTGTTCATAGCCCAAAGAAATGCCGTTAACTCTCTGACCGCTTCCTGATCCGCCTGCTCAAAATAATCACCACCACACCAAGTGTTACAAGGGTTATTACCATCCCATACAAGATTGATCTGGGCTGATAGACAAACCTTATCTGGTGCTTACCATCGGTCAGCTCTATTGCCCGAAAAACATAATCAGCTATGTATATCTTTGTTTTTTTATTATCAATATATGCCAGCCAGCCAGGATACCACGCATCGGTTAAGACCAGAATGCCAGGCTGCTCTAATTCTGCCTGAATAACTACCTCATTCAAGGAATACTTTAATATTTTTAAGTTATCCTTTGTGTTTGCAGGCATACTTTTAAAAACAAGACCTGGCTTCTCTTCCAGGATAACAGACCTTAATGAATCAAAAGACTCTTCAGTCAATCGTTTGAGCACATTCTCAGGCTTGTGCAGTTCAAAGTCATGGGTGATAAATGCACGTGAAAGACAGGTAAGATTTTGATAAATACTGTTACGTTTATTAGAGGATATATGTTTGAGATGCGACAGACCTATTATTTGCATATCGGGAGGACCAATGATGTATTTTATGTTTAATAGATTATGCAAATTATGCCATCTTGAAAATTGAACCAGAGGCAATGGTGTCCCAATGGGACTGTTGTTGCAGACATTTACCAATTCATTATACCGTCTGCTAATAGATGACTCAAATCCATCTGCCTGACACAAGCTATATCTCGGTCCAATATTTGGAGCAAATCTCAATAGACATATGCGATAATATGAGTGATCATTTTTTAAGAATTCAATAATTTCCCCACCAGTATAAGGTTTATCATCAGGAACTGTTTTTACATATTTATATCCAAACAACCATAAATCAATGACCAATATCATTATTATCCCTATCTTAAACAGTTGCGACGATAGACGCTGTCTGAACCAAAGATAGAGCAAGACAGTGCTGATAATCAACCAGAAAAGGGATTTAATTGCCCCATAGGCACTCAAATAATAGGCATTGGTGATAAATTCTATGGATAAGGGTTTGGATACCTCTCGTACGGTTTCTAAGGATGTAACAGCCTGTATGATATGATACCAGTGTTTTTCATCATTGAAGAAGCAAAACCAAACTGCTATTATTCCGTAAACCACACTTAAGGTTATTAGCCATTTAAGCATATTTTGCAATCTCTTCGGGTTCTCTGCTATCTGAGCAATCCCATACCCGCATAGAATTGCACCAAAAAGGTCAAATATTACTATTGCCCTGGCTGAACATCTGAAGAGATTAAATCCCGGAATCAGGCAGTAATAACTCTCTGCTAATGGCAAATATCCGCCAAAGGCAATCAGCATAAATATCAGCATAAATGTAAGACAGATAATGGTGAGCCTTGTTCGATAGAGGCAGGCAGTAATGGTTATCATTATTAAGGGCAATATCCCCATGTATCCCATAACCTCGCCAAAGTACCATTCTCCCCAATATTTTACCTGTATTCCATCCCCAAATATCTCCGGGATAACAAATGTTAAGAGATTAAAGGGTGGGAATGAGGAGACACTAAGGTAATTAAAATCGGCTCCTGAACACTTTGTTGTGTAGGGCATTATCTCAATAACAGGCAGGATCTGAATAGCCCCAGCCAACAGACCTATTCCGATTATAACAGATGAAAAACCAATATTCTTAAAGCCTCGGCACATGGAGTAAAAAACAACGGCTATCAAGGTATAGAATGTTATCTGTGGAAATCCAGCAAATATCTGTATAGCCAGCAGGATGCCGCCGATTAAGGCATAAAAAAGGCTTTTCCTCAGGATAGACCGCTCCAGACAGCATAAAATTGCTGGTATCCAGGGCAGTGTTCTTAAGATAGGCGTATGCCCGCCTATAAGATGAGCAAACTGGTAGCCATTAAAGCTAAAGATAATTCCGCTGATTAATGCTCCAAACCTGCTGATCCCCAATTCTTTAGCAAAGAAGTAGGTAAAAACCCCGGATAAAAAAATGTGAAACCATGTGCAGATATTCATGGCAATTGGCAGTGAAAGGATGTAAAAGATTATATCCAATGGATAAAAAACCGCAGGCTGTATCTGGGCAATAAAGGGGATACCGCAATAGGTGTATGGATTCCACAAGGGTGATTCCTTGCTGGCAATAGCGTTACTCAGGAACGTCTTTAACGGCAGGTTGAGGCTGGTAATGTCCACCCCACCAACTAATTGAGTAGTGAATATTATTTTGTGAAAAAATATGAGGACAAGGAATAGTAATATTGATAGGGGGAATATGTGTGATTTCATCTAAAATCCTTGGTAACAGTTCAGCTAACCGCAGAGACGCAAAGACGCAGAGAAAAAATCAGAGGACAGAGCACAGATGAGAGACTACAGATTCTTTCTTTTTGCCTTTCTGTGTTCTGGATTCTAATTTTTGTTAATTTCTCTGTGCCTCTGCGTCTCTGCGGTGAACTATTACTTATTATTTAATAAATCACCTTATTCAACGGATACTCAACAATCCCTGTGGCCCCTGCCCTTTTAAGCTCTGGAATTATCTTGCGCACAATCTTCTCGTCAATAATGGTATCCACATCAAACCAGCCTTCATCACTCAGGTTAGAGATAGTAGGCTTTTTTAAGGCAGGTAAAATTTCAAGTATTTGTGACAAATTATCCTTCGGGATATTCATCTTCAATCCTACCTTTTGTTCGGCATTAAGTGCTCCCTGAAGAAGGATGACGATATTTTCTATCTTCTTTTTCTTTTCAGGGTCATTCCATGCCTCTTTATTAGCAATCAATTTTGTGCTTGACTCAAGGATAGTTTCTACAATTCGCAGATTGTTTGCCCGCAAGGAAGAGCCTGTTTCGGTTAATTCCACAATCGCATCCACTAGCCTTGGTGCCTTTACCTCGGTTGCCCCCCATGAAAATTCAACGCTTGCGGTTACACCATTTTTCTCAAGATATGCCTTGGTTGCATTTACTAATTCAGTGGCAATATGCTTGCCCTGTAAATCCTGGACACTCTGGATAGATGAATCATTTGGCACGGCTAAAACCCATCTGACAGGTCTAAACCCCTGCTTAGCATATTGTAAATCTGCTACCTCAATCACGTCTGAATTGTTCTCTCTAATCCAGTCAAGCCCTGTCATCCCTGCATCAAATATCCCTTCTTCAACATACCTGGACATCTCCTGTGCCCTGATTAACATCAGCTCTATTTCTTCATCATCAATCGTAGGAAAATAGGATCGTTTGCCAATAGAGATATTAAACCCTGCCTTCCGAAACAACTCAAACGTAGCCTCCTGCAAACTCCCCTTTGGTACCCCAAGCTTTAATAACATCTTCTTCTATGCCTCCATATTTTAAATACATACTCTACTAAGTAAAAATTATACCATGCCCAAGTCATTTGAGTCAAGAAAAATTTTAGAGGAATAGCACACGGATGACACGGATTAGACGGATTTTCACGGATTCTTTACGGATTCTTTTATGTGTGTGCTAATCTGTCATCTGGACGCTATTTTTTTCTTCTTTTTTCTCCATTGACATCCTGTATCTTTTATGCTATAATTTTATCATGATACAGCGAATAAGTTTGTTGATTTTAATCATATTTCTCCTATCCACAATGGATGTAACAGCAGGAGAACGAGGTAAAAAGGTAGCTACCACTGCCTACCCTTCTTTGAAGATAGGTGCATGTCCAAGGGCATGTGGTATGGGAGAGGCTTTTACGGCACTGTCAGATGATGCCAGTGCTATCTACTGGAACCCTGCCGGATTAGCCCAACTTCACAAATCCGAATTAATAGCTGCCCATAATGATTGGTTTAGTGATATTAATCATGAGTTTATTGCCTATGCCCATCCCTTAAATGAAAACACAGGATTGGGGATAGGGGCTATCCTGCTTTCTATTGATGGGTTAGAAAAAAGGACTGCCCCTACTATAGAACCTGATGGAAGATTTACGGCAGCAGATACCATCCTTATCTACTCTTTAGCCTCAAAACTCAAAAAAGGGATTCTTCTGGGTGGCAGTATCAAACTTATTACGCAGAGGATTGAATCTAATGAATCAGGTAGCCTTGCCTTTGACCTTGGAACATTATACAGGATTAATGATAATGCTACATTAGGTGTTGTTCTTCAAAATATAGGCTATCAGTCAAATGATTTCCCTTTACCAACCTGGCTCAAAATAGGTATTGGGTATAACCTTCCCAAAAACCACCTGAAGGCAGCATCTGATATTACCCTGTATAAAGATAATGACCCAACATACTCGGTTGGCATAGAACACTCAATTAAAGAAACAGGCTTTCTAAGGCTTGGTTATAGAAAAAAATCAGGTGAACCCTCAGAAGGCATACTCTCTGGTGTAACCATGGGAGCAGGATTCAAAATACTAAACAGTCAGATAGATTATGGATATGTCCCCTATGATGAATTGGGTAACTCTCATAACATATCCTTAATATTGAGGTTTTAATAAAATGAGACAGATTGTATTTAAGATGATATTGTTAAGTATTCTCATAGCTCAACCCCTTTATGCACAAGAGGTGGCAGCTGCCTCTTTACCTGCTGCTGCCAACGAGGGAACAATAACAGGCAGGGTAACAGATGAAAGCGATAAGGCAATAGCAGGTGTCTCAATCAATGTTTGGGATAATGGACATCAGAGTCAAGGACATGCTCAAACAGATTCTACGGGTAAATATATAATCGATAATTTATTCCCTGACAGAAATTATTATTTAGAAATCTGTTCTCCAGCAGACATGAATCTAATAAGACAGAGGATGGAAAATATCTTTATTAAATCTGGCACTACCACGATAATAAATATTTGTATGCTATCAGGAGGAATCATCACTGGCACAATTACAGATACTAAAGGTAATCCTGTAGAGGAGGTAGAGATAAATGTTCCATCGAATTATACTGATTCTGATTCAAATGGGCAATATACGATTAAAGGGCTATCAACTGGAATTTATACAGTAACTGCCATTCCTCCTTCAAGTAACCATGATTTAGCACCACTAAGAATTGAAGGTGTAAGCGTAACTAAAGATAATATCACTGTGCTAAACCTTATACTTCCAATAGCAGGTACACTCACCGGATATATAAAGGATAAAATGGGGAATCCAGTAGCTAATGCCAGGATAAGTATTGGGGGCAAAGAGACTCAATCACAATCTGATGGTAGATATACCTGTTATAATTTAAGCCCTGGGACATACTCTCTGACTACCAATGCACCACAAAATTCAATATTAATAGGTAAAACTATACAAGACATACCGATAATTGCAGCTAATACAACCATACAGGATGTTGTATTAGATACAGGGGGAATAATAACCGGGGTGATAAGAGATGCTGACTTGAATCCTGTGGCAAATGTTTCAGTTAGTGTATCTGGAGAAATAATAAATAGCTGGATATGGCGAGATACTCGAAGTGATATTAACGGCAGCTATACAATCTATAATTTGCCCCCAGGAACATATACAATTGCAGCTATGCCATCTGCTGATGTAAATCTAATCAAACAAACCTTCCAGAACATAATAGTCCAGGTAGGAGCAACCACTACCCAAGATTTCATATTACAACCAGGCGGAATAATTATGGGAACGATAACAGATGAATCAGGTAAACCGATAGGAAATGTTCAAGTAAACGTAAAGAACTCAAACAAATACACAAGATGCAATGTTAATGGGCAGTATATTATTAAGGGATTACCCACTGGTATGTACTCAATTGAAGTTACCCCTGCTACTGATGTAAATCTGATCAAACAAACCTTCCAGAACATAATAGTCCAGGTAGGAGCAACCACTACCCAGGATTTTATATTACAACCAGGTGGAATAATTATGGGAACGATAACAGATGAATCAGGTAAACCCATAGGAAATGTTCAGGTAAACACAAGAGAATCAAGCAGATACACAAGATGCAATGTTAATGGGCAGTATATTATTAAGGGATTACCCACTGGTATGTACTCAATTGAAGTTACCCCTGATAAAGGAGTGCCATACTTCAAAAAGGTTATCAATGGGGTTGCAATAGTAGGTGAAATTACTGAACAAGATATTATGCTGTCAAAGGGTGGGATTATCTCAGGGGAGATAATTGATGATACAAATGATGGCAAACGCAAAGAATTTGCTGTGTTTGCTTTTCCAGCAGATAAGAAACTAACTATTGATAATTTTGAAGGTTTCAACCCTATTCATATAGATGGAATACAATCTGGACATTACTCGCTAACTCCTATACCACCAGGCAATTATGATATATATTGGAGTGTAATATATGGTGATGAATACCAACATGCTATGACTTTCTTCAAATCATCTTCTAATATAAATATTACAAAGGATACATATGTTACTGGTCATACTCTTACCATTGGTTCAATTTTAAGCGGTATCTCTGGTACTGCAACCTCTTTTGGGAAATATGACGAAATAATCTTTACTAACTTAAACAATGAAGTAGTAGGTTTTGCAGAACCAGATAACTCAACTGGTAGATATAGCATTCTATACCTATATCCAGGGACATATTCAGTCTGGACAGAAGACGAAATAAAGATACAACAAGATATCATTGTAGAAGAAGGCAAGATTACTATTGCTGATATTTCCTCTCCCACACCTCCTCGTATAGGTACTATTACAGGATTAGTAAAAGACATGAATGAGAAACCAATTAGCGGAGTAGTATTAATACTTACAAGAGCTAACGATGTAATTGCTACTACCACTACTGATGCTAAGGGAACATTCCTGTTCTACATTATATCAGCAGGTTGGTATCAACTTAAGGTATCTAAAGAAGGCTATATGACTAACATGATAAAGTCCGTTTATTTATACGCAAACGAGACGGAGATAATAAATATTACCCTTCAATCCGGGGATGGGATTGCCGGAATAATTTATAAATATGAGAAAAGTGAACTCTTACTTGGAAACAAGGTTAGATTAATTCTCCCGCCTAATAGTATTAACACCGGGGAGGAAATTATCAGTATCACCAAAGTAAAAGATACTGATATACCGCCTGTTTTATCATTAGGTATTAATATTAAACCCATCAACATTGCTTATGATTTCAAGCCAGATAATCTTAGATTCACCAATCAAGCCACCATTACCTTATATTACACCCCAGAAGACCCAGAAGGATTGGATGAGGATAAACTGGCAATATTTTACTATAACGGCACAAAATGGGTCTATGTGGGCGGTAAAGTAAATAAGGAAGAAAATACCATCAGTTTCCAGACTAACCATCTCTCTTTATATGCTATTATGGAATATTCACCATTAACCAACCTTGACAGGGTAATTTGCTACCCTAATCCCTTTTATCCAGATAAGGGGAATACCTGTATTATTACAGGCATACCCTATGATGCACAGGATGTTAAGGTTAGCATATATAACATAGCCGGAGAATTGGTTAAGGTGTTTGAGCAGGATGAGATACAGGAAGGGGTAGACTGTAAATTTGTAGAATGGAATGGGACAAATGAATATAATTACAAAACAGCCTATGGCATATATATTTATGTGGTAAAATCCACCAAAGGAAGTAGCCAGGGTAAGATTGCCTTAATTCGATAGTGTCATGGTTTATCTTTATCCTGTAATCCTGTCTAAAATTAGAAAAAACACTTGATTTTTTGTTTGATGTATGCTAAAATTATAAAATAGTTATCTAAATAAAAGGAGACGGTTTTTTATGAAAAAGGGACAATTTTTTGGTTTGGTTATTGGTGCTTGCGTTATTTTCTCAGGTTGCGGACAAGAGGATAAGTCACCAGTCCTGGCTACAGTAAATGGTGAGAAGATTACTGTAGCGGATATGAATAAACAATTAGAGGAGATGCCGCCTGCATATCAGGAGATGTTTTCAGATCCAATGAATAAGGAGAAATTAGTCACAAGATTGGTTAAAGAAAGGCTTCTTCTTCAAGAGGCAAAAAAGGCTAAGTTAGAGCAAAGAGAGGATATCAAGAAAAAGATAAAAGCCATAAATGACCAGCTATTGGTTCAAGAGGTAATTAATTTGAATGTTATTAGTAAAATAACCATAAGCGATAAAGAGGTGGCAGATTATTATAAGGCAAATAAAGAAAAGATACAACAGTATGCCGTGGGAAAGAGTTTTAATGAGATAAAAGGACAGCTTAAGGAGATAGCCCTTCAAGAAAAACAGAATAGTTCCTTTGAAAGATGGATTAAAAGATTGGAAGATGAGGCAAAGATAGTAAAAAATATGGAAGTACTGAACCCTCAAGCTGGAAAAGGAAAAGATGCCAAGGATGCCAAGGAAGATAAAAAACGTGCAGGAACACCCACTGGACAGGCTGGTTAAGATAATTGCCAAACTTCGTTCACCAGAGGGTTGTCCATGGGATAGGGAACAAACAGCTCAAACCCTTAAGCCTTATCTTGTTGAAGAAACGTATGAGGTTTTAGAAGCAATCGATGAGGGAGACCCAGAGAATCTGAAAGAGGAAATGGGCGACTTGCTTGCTCAACTTCTCATCCACATTCAGATTGTCTCTGAAGAGGGTTTATTTGATATTACTGATGTCTTGAATACCGCCTGTGAAAAACTCATTAGAAGGCATCCCCATGTATTTGGGAATTTAAAGCTTGAAAGCGTAGCTGAGGTAATGGTTCACTGGGAGGCAATCAAGAGACGGGAAAAAGTGGAAAAAGAGATTACTGCTAAAGACATTTCTACTATGGACAGGGATAATCCCTGTCCATACAAATCAGCAATCAACAGCATACCAAAAAACCTACCATCACTCCTATTTGCTCATTGCGTTCAAGATAAGATAGAACGGATTGGTCATAAATGGCCTGATGCCCAAGAAATACTTGAAGGATTAACAACTGATACTGATAAACTGAAAAGTATATATCAGGAAGGCAGTATTAATGACTTCGAGGAACTGCTTTCTACCTTGCTCTTTGGTCTGACATCTCTGGCAAGGTTGAAGAATATCGATGCCGAGGGCATCTTGCGGCACAAGGTGAAATGTGTTGTGGATGAGTTGGCAAAGTAACTCCAGAGGATTTTTAAGAATTTTAAGAAAATGTGCCCTGAGATTATCAAATTTTAGTAACAGTTCAGCTAACCGCAGAGACGCAAAGACGCAGAGAAAAAATCAGAGGACAGAGCACAGATGAGAGACTACAGATTCTTTCTTTTTGCCTTTCTATGTTCTGGATTCTAATTTTTGTTAATTTCTCTGTGCCTCTGTGTCTCTGCGGTGAACTATTACGAATTTTTTCATTGACAATTCAGGAATAATTAAGTATAATGGTGGCAATTTATTATCCCAATTAAGGATAACCATAGAATATGTCAAAGAAAAAGAAAAAATCCATACATCAGACATCTACCTTTTCATGGAATATATGGAATATAAGAAAAGATATGATTGTTGTTTTTGCTGCCTTTGCCTTGATGGCTATTTTCAGGCTGATATTTCTTAACCAGATAAAGCTGACAGACCCTGAGTTTTTTCAGCCTACTCAAGGGACTGATATGGGGATGTATGACCAGACAGCCATGGATATGGTTAATGGCAAACCGCTTGTTGGTCCATTCTTTTACCATCCGTTATACTATTATTTCCTGAGTTTTAATTATTTTATCTATGGGCATAACATGTTTATCTTAAGGCTGGTTATGGGATTTCTTGGTATTCTCACCTGCTGGATGACCTATTCTATGGCCAAAAAAATCTTCAATCAACAGGTAGCTGTTATTTGCAGCATTCTCCTTGCATTTTGCGGGTATTTTATTTATTATGAAAGTGTTATTTTATCTATTGGATTGACTACATTCTTTTCTGCTGCTGCAATTTTCTTTTTGTTAAAGGATACTAATGAGATAAAGAATCATATCTTAAGCGGGATATTCATTGGTCTTGCCTGTTTATCTCAGCCCAATGTGCTGTTTTTTGTCCCATTTGCAGCCTTCTGGCTTATCTTTAAGTGGGGAATGAAAAAGGGTGGAGAATATGCAGTTTTATGTCTTGTGGCTGTTTTTATCATCATCTCACCAATTACCCTGAAAAATTATCTTGATAGTGGCAAATTTGTCCTTATCTCTACCAGTGGTGCGATAAACTTCTGGCTTGGTAACCATAAGGGCTCTCTGGGCTGGTTTGATGTTTATGGCAATGAGCTTGAGGCATTAGAAAAAAGGGTGCATTCTGAGGGACAATCTGTATACATGGATGATGTCTGGCAATTCATCAAGAGCGATCCCAAAGAATATTTGAAGCTATTGACAAAAAAGAAGTTGCTTTTCTGGGGTAATTGGGATATCCCACATCAGGCTGGATATGATTATGGCCGGCAATATTCTTCACTCTTGAGGCTGCCATTCATGCTTGATTTTGCCCCTCTGGCAATACTTGGTCTTGCTGGAATGATTATTTCCTTGAGGAGATACTGGAAAAAGTGTCTGCTCCTCTACCTTTTTACCATAGCTTACAGCTTTTCTGTGTATATTATCATGGTTCATGGCAGATACCGTCCACCAGTGCTGCTTCCTTTGATCATTTTTAGCTCATTTTTTATCTGGTGGCTGTGGGAACAGATAAAATCAAGGAAATATCTGCCTCTTGCCGGTGCAGGGTTGCTGGTGTGTGCAATAGGATCATTTGTTTTCTCTCAACATATTATGTCCATGATTATCTGCAACAAAAATCCGCATGGGATATATCAGGATATGCCTGATAAGCTGGTCATTAGTGATGACAGCAGCTCATGGCATGGTCTGGAAACAGCCACACTGAATACGACATCTCTCAGGCTCAAAAAGATGTTTGTTATTGATTGTGACCCAGGCAAATACCAACATGCCAGATTATCCTTCCGATACTTTGGCGGCGGAACAGGGGAGATGTATTTTCATGTTAATGGCAAGCCCTCGCCTAAGATAACCCTTAGCAGAGGGGCATTCCTGCACAAGGTTGGGTATAAGTTTACCTCCTCACTCCTGAAGAAAGGGATAAACGAGATAGTCTTTGAGGTGACAGAGGGCGGGATGCTGAAGATACCCATTGATAATTACTATCGATTCAACCGCTCCTTTATTTCACAGGATGAGGGCAAGATATGGAAAGAGGCTAATGGTGAATACATGATCCAGATGGAGTTGTTGAAGTGAGCGTATCAATTATAATCATTACTCATAATGAAGAAAAAAACATATTGGCATGTCTTGAAAGCGTTAAATGGGCAGACGAAATAGTGGTAGTTGATTCCTTTAGCACGGATAATACAAAAAAACTTGCCGAAGAATCTGGGGCAAATGTCCTTCAAGTAGAATGGCAGGGGTATGGGAAGCAGAAGAATTATGCCTTAAGCTGTGCCTCTATGAACTGGATACTTTCACTTGATGCAGATGAGAGGGTAACGCCAGAATTGGCTGAGGAAATTCAGGAAATAACACAAAATCCTCAAGCAGATGGCTATCAAATCTGCCGCAAGGCATATTTTCTTGGCAAATGGATCAGGCATAGCGGCTGGTATCCAGACTATTGCCTGCGGCTCTTTCGTCGGGATAAGGCTGTGTTTGCAGAGAAACCAGTGCATGAATATGTCCAATTAAACGGCAGGATGGGGCAATTAAAGGGAGCAATGCTCCATTATACAGATAATGACCTAAAATCTTACCTGATCAAGCTCCAACGCTATACCACCTTAGCCGCAGATGAGCTTAGAGCTAAGAGCAAAAAGGCATCTCTTGGAGATCTGATTACAAGACCCATGTTTATCTTTTTGAAGATGTATATCCTAAAAAAAGGATTTCTGGATGGGATGCACGGGTTTATCCTGGCTATTCTTTCATCGTTTTATGTTTTTGTAAAGTATGCTAAGGTGTGGGAGGGAGCAGTGGGGAATGGGTCGCAACCGTTTTCGAGAATGTAACTGAAAATCCGACATAAGGATGAGTTCTTCATATAATATGTTTCTCGCAAAGACGCAAAGAACTCTCGCAAAGAACGCAAAGATAAAAGATATGTCGACAGGCTGTTACGGAATGCAAAATCAGCGACAACGACATGCCTTATATGGTGGGCAACAGTAAATTTGACCCAACATATTGTGTGCCTCTCGTGCCAAATTCTTATTCCGTAACAGCCTGTCGAATGCCCCAAAAACTTCATTAACCATTCGTGGTCTACGGTATCAAAAAATTTCTCAATATCCATATCTACTATGTAGTAACAATTAATCCTGAAATCGGCAAGCAAGGATAGCATATGACGTCAGTGGGTAATGACAATCGCTAAATCCCCAGCTCTCGTCTAAAAATAGCCTGATGGATTGCCCCCTGGCTGATAATACCTACCAACTTTTTACCGTCAACTATTGGTATGCGGCGGATATTTTTTGAGATCATAAGGGAAGCTACCTTCAGGATAGGTGCATCTGGAGTAGCAGTAATTACATTCTTAACCATAAGGTTCTCTATTTTCATTATGGTTACATCCTTATACCGTTTCTCTAATTCTTCAAAGTCGATATTAGAAAGGGAGGCATCATACAATTCATCATATTTGGGATACATTGCCTGCAAGATATCCTTTTCTGAGATAATTCCCAATAATTCATAGTTTTCGTTGACTACAGGAACACCTGTAATCCTATTTGTGCACAATATGGCTACAACCTTTTTGATAGAATCTTGCGGCATAACCGTATAAATATCCTTAATCATTACCTCAGAAACCTTCATCTTAATCCTCCTTCAATTCAATAAGAAAAAACTTGAATTTCAACATAATTATTATAATTCATAATAATTGGAAAGTCAAGAAATTTATTGACAATATAGTAATTTTGTGGTATTCTTGTTAGAATTAATAAAAAATCATAAGGAGAACCCTATGCAAAAAATGCGAAAACTTTTTGGGACAGACGGAATAAGGGGTAAGGCAAATGTTGAACCTATGACATCTGAATTAGCCCTTCATCTGGGACGGGCAGCAGCATATATTTTACACAGAGGGAAAGACCGTCCTATCATACTTATTGGAAAGGATCCACGAATATCATCCGATATGTTAGAGGCAGCATTATCTTCTGGGATTACTTCAGCTGGAGCAGATTGCCTTAAGGTAGGTATGCTTCCTACACCTGGAATTTCGTATCTTACTCGAGCATTAGAGGCTGATGCAGGCATAGTCATCTCTGCCTCGCATAACCCTTTTGATGATAATGGCATTAAGTTTTTTGGTCCAGATGGATTCAAGCTAAGCGATCAAACAGAGGAAGAGATTGAAAATGCTCTGCAGACAAATACAGATAGCATCATTCACCCTACTGGGATATACATTGGTAGAATGATTGAGATAACAGATGCTTCATCCAGGTATCAAAAATTTCTTCAACAAAGCGTTGATGATATGGATTTGAGCGGCATGTCCATTATTGCAGACTGTGCTCATGGGGCAACATCGTTTATTGCCACGCAGCTATTCAGCCAGATGGGGGCAAGGGTAATTACCTTGAACAATGAGCCGGATGGAACAAATATCAACCTTAATTGCGGCTCACTATATCCAGAGATGATTGGAGAGATTATCAAAGAACAAAGGGCTGATATAGGCTTCTGCTTTGATGGAGATGGGGATAGGATTATTGTTGTAGATGAAAATGGACAGGTAATTGATGGCGATTTTATTATTATGGCTTGTGCAAAACACATGAAAGAGACTAAGAGATTGAAAAATGATACAGTTGTGGTTACTATTATGAGCAATATTGGATTTCATATCGCTTGTAAAGAAGCAGGAATAACTGTTCGAGAAACAGGCGTAGGTGATCGCTATGTATCAGAAGAGATGATTGCCTCTGGGTCAAATCTTGGCGGGGAACAGTCAGGACATATCATCTTCTCTGACTATCATACCTCTGGAGACGGAATGCTGACCGCTCTTCAAGTGCTTAAGCTGCTGAAAGAAACAAAACAGCCTGCCTCAAGCCTGAGAAAGGTTATGAGAAAATTCCCTCAGGTATTGCTAAATGTGCCTGTCCAGGCAAAACCTCCCCTTGAAGATATGCCAGAGATACAAAAAGCCATCCATGATACAGCAAATATCCTCAAAGATTCAGGCAGGGTTTTAGTCAGATATTCTGGAACAGAGATGAAATGCAGGGTTATGATTGAGGGTGAGGATTATGAGCAGATAACTGAATTAGCACAAAAAATTGCACAAAAGATAGAGGAGAAGATTTAACCACGAAGGCACGAAGGAAAACCACAGAGGACACGAAGAATAGAGATGTGAACTTCGTGGTAGGAAGAAAAGGAAAGATTAACCACAGAGGGCACGGAGGAAACCACAGAGGGCACAAAGAAAAGAAGTCTAATTAATTAAAACCTTCGTGAACTTCGTGGTAGAAAAAAAAGGAAAGATTAACCACGAAGGCACGAAGAATACGAAGAATGGAAATTTTAAAAACCTTCGTGAACTTCGTGGTAAAAAAAAGGAGAAGATATGATACCAGAACCAATTGTTTGGCAAGGAGATTTCTTGCAATTGATTGACCAGACCAAATTACCAGAGGAGCTTATATATCTTGATTGCAAAACACCTCAAGATGTGGCTGCTGCTATTAAAAGACTGAGTGTGCGGGGTGCTCCGGCTATTGGTGTTGCTGCTGCCTATGGGGTAACACTTGGAATGGATAACCTTGATGAAACCATTGACCTCCTTGCCAGCACCAGACCAACCGCAGTAAACCTGTTTTGGGCATTGGAAAGGATGAGGAGATGTATCAGTCAGCATCAAGGAATGAATTTAGATCAGCTTCGAGAGATACTCATTAAAGAGGCTTGCCTTATTCATGAGGATGATAAGGAAAAATGCAGGAAAATTGGTGAGTTTGGGGCATCCCTTATCAAGGATGGAGATGGGGTATTAACCCATTGCAATGCTGGTGCACTGGCAACCGGAGGGATAGGAACTGCCCTTGGAGTAATATATACTGCTCTTGAGCAAGGAAAAAGGATACAGGTATATGCTGATGAAACCAGACCATTGCTTCAGGGTGCCAGATTAACCGCCTGGGAACTTAAAGCCGCAGGTGCAGATGTTACCCTTATCTGTGACAATATGGCTGGCGTAGTGATGAGAGAGGGGCGAATCAATCTGATTATAGTCGGAGCAGACCGTATTGCCAGTAATGGGGATACGGCTAATAAGATTGGGACATACAGCGTTGCTGTTCTGGCAGAAAAGCATAATATCCCATTTTTTGTAGCTGCCCCAACCTCAACCATAGACATAACCCTTTCTGATGGCTCCATGATACCTATTGAACAAAGGGCTCAAGAAGAAATAACCCGTGGATTTGGCAAGCAAACTGCCCCTGATAATATCAAGGTATATAACCCTGCCTTTGATGTTACCCCACATGAGTTGATTAAGGGAATAATTACAGAGGAAGGGATTGCTGAGGCACCGTATTCTTTCCTATAAAAAGAGTTTGGAAAAGATGATGTCGTTTAAAATTGGTTAAGAGGTAATAGTTCACCGCAGAGACGCAGAGGCACAGAGAAATTAACAAAAATTAGAATCCAGAACATAGAAAGGCAAAAAGAAAGAATCTGTAGTCTCTCATCTGTGCTCTGTCCTCTAATTTTTTCTCTGCGACTCTGCGGTTAGCTGAACTGTTACTATTCACCTGGCAGCCCAACAAAAAATGTATGTCTCCCACGTTTTATAATCAGGATCACATCTTCCTTATCTTGAATCTGTTTAGCTATCTGGTTAAACCCATCAAGTGAGTCAATCGACTGATTGTTTATACCAACAAGCACATCTCCCTTTTGAATCTGCACATTAGCTGCTGGTGTTTTGGGTTCTACTTTGGCTACAACTATCCCTTGCACCTGAGAAGGGAGCTTAAGCTCTGAGGCAATCTCTGGGGTAATATCTTGCAGAGTCATCCCTCTCCAGCCATGCTTGCCAATAGACAAATCACTGCCCTCACCATCCTCAGCCATCTCTTCCAGAACTATTTCATAAACATTTTCTTTCCCATCCCGCAGAACTGTAACCTCAACCTTTTCTCCAACCTCTTTTTCCAATATTTCTGATTGAAGGTCAGATGGTGAGGCAACCTTTTTTTCATTTACTTTTGTAACAATATCCCCTCTTTTTATCCCTGCTTTTTGTGCCGGGCTATCCTTCATCACATCTGCCACTAAAACCCCTGATTTAGGATCAACCTTAAAATGTTTGGCCAGGGTCTCATCAATCTCCTGGATATAAATGCCAAGCCAGGCATGGGTAACCTTGCCATGTTTTATTAATCCATTAATGATATGTTTGGCTATATCTACAGGAATAGCAAACCCAATGCCCTGACCACCAGCAACAATGGCTGTATTAATACCAATTACCTCACCGTAGATATTCACCAGTGGTCCGCCGCTATTACCAGGATTGATCGAGGCATCTGTTTGAATAAAATTTCCATACTGTGTTTTCCCTGTTCTCTCTGTTCTCTCTCCAAGACTTCTGCCTTTAGCACTTATTACCCCGACCGTGATAGTATGTTCCAGACCAAAGGGATTGCCGATAGCAATCACCCATTCCCCTATCTTTGTCTTTGACGAATTCCCTAATTTAGCTGTGGGCAAAGAGTTTGAGACATCAATCTTGATAAGAGCCAGATCCACCTTTTGGTCTGTGCCAATAATCTTACCCTTGAATTTTCTGCCATCAAGCAGATGAACAGTTATTACATCTGCTCCTTTAACTACATGATTATTGGTAAGGATATAACCTCGTGAGTCCACAATAAATCCAGTCCCAAGGCTCTGGTCCTTAAATTCACGTGGACTATTCCCACCAAAAAAATCCTTAAAAAAGTCCTCAAATGGTGTTCCTTCAAACCCATTATGGAAACCAAACCCTGGAAATCCGTCATCCCGAACCGTCTTTTCCACACTCAGATTAACTACACATGGACTTACATTCTCAGCTACATTAACAAAGGCATCCTGCAAACTGACTACATTCTTTGCTCCAGGTCGATGTTCAGCTTTTTCAATCTTCAGATTATTCATACACCCCAAGATCTGTTTATGTGCCCCAACACCAACGCCTATCAATCCACCAAGAATCACACAAACAAGGATAAGCAGTGTATATTCAAACCGTTTCGACTTTATCCACATCCTAAAATACCTCCAAACTCTTGAAATTTATTTATAATTATAACACGAGAAAAGCGTATTTGTCAAGCTTTTTGGACAATGTTCAGTAAATAGAAGTACTCTGGCGGATGTTTAACTGGTGGAGACAGGAGTTCTGAAATTAGCAAAAACTTATTTAATCACTCCAATCTTCCCAATGGCTTTTTGATTTTTGTCGGTGGTAATCAGATAGATGTAAATGCCTGAGGCTGCTTGAGGATTTTGCCAGATGTATTCCCCATCCCCATCGTTTTCTTCAAAGCTG
>DYDG01000150.1 GCA_020717845.1 Marinifilum sp.
TTCCTGTCTTTATATCCCAGAGCTTGATAGTGTTATCATGAGAGCCTGAGACGATTATCCCTTCCTTTTCTGAGATGGCTAATGAATCAACAGAATCTTCATGTCCCTTGAGTGTATTATTCAGTCTTCCTGTCTTTATATCCCAGAGCTTGATAGTGTTATCATGAGAGCCTGAGACGATTATCCCTTCCTTTTCTGAGATGGCTAATGAAGAAACAGAATCTTCATGTCCCTTGAGTGTCCTATTCAGTCTGCCTGTCTTTATATCCCAGAGTTTGATAGTGCTATCCCAGGATCCTGAGACGATTATCCCTTCCTTTTCTGAGATGGCTAATGAAGAAACATAAGATTCATGTCCCTTGAGTGTATTATTCAGTCTTCCTGTCTTTATATCCCAGAGCTTGATAGTGTTATCATGAGAGCCTGAGACGATTATCCCTTCCTTTTCTGAGATGGCTAATGAAGAAACAGAATCTTTATGCCCGGTGAGTAGTCTGAAGCTCAGGTCATTTATTTGATGAGATGGAGGTAATGTGGGATTGTCTTCTGGTATGATTAAGATTGATTTTTCCATCTGTTCTTGTGTATAGGAGATTTCATTTAGATTGCATTTAGCAAAGCCTGCATGTTCAAGGATAGCTGTCTTAAAATTAGAGCCTTGAAGCCCTGTCAGGGTGAAGGCAGCAAATCGCAGGTTTGCCAGACTAAAATTTGCAGATAGTAGTTTTGATTTCAAGAATGTAGATGAAGTAAGGTCTGAGCCTTGAAAAGAGGGGTTTTCTGCTTTTATCCCTTCCCATCTTGAGCCGCAAGCGGTTGCTTCATCAGCCTTTAGCCGATTTAGAAGGGTATTTGTAAATCTTATCCCATTCATCCTTGCCCTGCAGAGGGTTGAATCTGATAGGTCGCAGTCATTGAATTTACACCCTTCTAATTCTGCACCATCAAACGATGAGTTCTGCATAGAGAGAGAGTTAAAGGTAAATCCTGAAAGATGAGCATTGGATAAACAAAATCCTTTTGGTAAAGGATATGAGTCCTGGGATAGCTCCTTCCACTTTAATAGAAGGATGAGGGCATTTTCACTGATTTGGGGTTTGTATGAGGTTTCAAGAATATTTTCAATAGTCCTTTTGCTTTCCTCTAAGCTATATTCCCTTGAAGAAGCAGCAGTCATCAAAAGTCCTGATACAAATTCGGCAATCTCATAAGAGATCTTTGGGATTTCAAGGGCTTTTATGTCCTGGCAGGATAGAGACCTGGCAATTCTCCTGGCGATAAAAAATTCCTGAAATGAACGGTGGGTGAAGGAAAAGATACCCTTGCCTCTTTCATCGTCATTTTCACTCCAGGAAATAAATGTTGCCGTTCTCATATCGGTTTTAAGCTGCTCCAGGCTGTCAAGGGTTGTGCCTGGAAACTCAGGCAGGAGATTTTTTTGCACCCATCTATCAATATTATCTATGTGCTCGGTCTGGGATTGTTTCATCCAGAGATTGAAAGCCAGACTCTCCATACATTCTGCCTTCATATTGCCCGGGATTTTGTGCCTATCATTGTCCCGCTTGATCCATTCCTTAACGGTCAATTCATACAAAGAGGCTGAGGTGAGATCTTTTCCCTGTTCCTTTAACCTAATAATCTCCTGGATATGCTCGGCAATTAAAGAGAGGAGAAAGGGTCTTCCTGCTAAGTCAGGGATGTTATAGATGCCCTTCAGGGTGGACCATAACTCCTCCCCTGCCTTGCTTCCAAAGCAAATCTTCAAATAATCAAGGATTTGCTCCTGGTCAAAGGGGTTTAAGAAGGCAATCTGAAAATCTTCTCGGCGGAAACCAGCCTTTCTGGTCTCGGTCAACTGAGAATCAGCATCATCCATATCTCGGAAATAATGGGTTCGACAGGCAAGGATTACCTTTCCGGCAAAGCGTGGTGAAATCTGGGTATCTGACAGAGAAGATTCTTTTTCCGGTTTTATCCTTTCCCTGCCTAACACCAACCCTTCTTTTAAGTTCACAGCCATATTGCTCCCTTCTAAGGTAACGCTCCTTCTTATCTGCTGCCAGAAATGGAGTGCCCGATCCGGGGTAAAGCCGACTGTCTTCTCATCAATACTGTCGATAACCAACAAAACGTCACCTGAATGGACTAATTTCACAACCTCGCTGCCTGCAATTCCAAGTATTCCCTGACCTTTCAAGGTATCTTCAATCATCTCCTCAAGGGGAGGCATCGACTTCTCTTTGGGTAAATCAAAAAACTTCAGGTCAAGATAGAGCGGCAGCGGAAGTTTTTCTCCTTCTTTAATCCTTTTTAATAGATGCCGGGTGAACATCCGACAAAAGAAGGTCTTGCCCATACCTAAATCACCTAAGACAGCAAAGAAAGGGGATTGTGTAGAGCCTGTCAGCCACTTTTCTAAGAAGCTAATCGCATCTTTGTCGCCTGAATCTGTTTTTATAGTTGGGGGAAGATATTTTTGGGATGGATACTCTTTTGCTCGTGGGTCTTCATCGATTTTCCTCTCCATTATTTCTTGTAATTCCGAAAGCCTTCCCTTATCTTTATGTGGGGGCTGAGGTGGGATTGTTGGCTGCTCAGGAGTATGACAGATAAGGTAGGCACCTTTAATCAGGGATTCTTCTGGCGGCTGCAGGAATCTGGCAAAGGTATTACTGCATCTTACCGCATACCCTTGGATATAAAGTTGTCCATATTCCTCTTTCCAATTGTTCATTAAGAAGTCTATCCATTCCTCCTCTTCAATCCCTTCAATAACAAATGGCTTGCCTGGCTGACGATACTTAGCAAGTTCACGAATGGTATTTGATGGATGGGCTGATGAACGAGTTTTAAGCAGGGCTTGAGATGTCTTCATAGAGATTTTGACCAATTCTGCATATCCTTCTAAATCCCGACGAACCGTATTTTTCATATCAGCACTGTCATCAAGTGCTACCTTAAAGTTGTAAGTCTGGCATAGCTCAATAACCCTATTGATGTTATTCTCATTGAGGTTTTCATTTACCTCAATGAGGAGATTGTCATGGTTATTCATATACCTTGTGAAGACTTGAGGTGAAAGGAGGTTAGAAGAAAGGAGTTCATCATCAAGATTTATAGTAAACAGGATAGATTCTGCCCCTCTTATTCCCTGTCTTGTCCACCAACCCCTTAAATCCTGAGAGACACATAAAGAGAGGATAAAAAAGGTAATTCTTGCTAACTCTTCAGAAATGGACAATTCCTTACACCTTTGTAACACCTTAAAGAAGCTTTCGCCGTTGCTGCTTATACCCAGTATTTCAAATCCCATGGTAATAGATTCAGGCTCTCTGGGAAATATCCTGGTGTATGGCTCTAATTTTACAGAGAGCTGGGTGATGAATTGTTTTGCCTCGTCGGTAAGCCTTTGCCAGATGTCAGAATGATTCTGGCTAAAAAAGCGTTCAATCTCGTCAGGATAAGTGATTGTTTTTAAGGGTAGAGAGAGGGATTGCATCTGATATTTAGCTGGCAGATAATCCCTATTTCCTTCTATGTCTTTAGATAGTCCAGCTTCATTGAGCTTCTCCATAAGTTTATCCTTTGGGGATACCTCTCCGATAAAGACTAATTTTTTCTCATTCAGCTCAGCAGCTGGGTTTTCAACAACTAATTCCAGAGAGATTGCGGCTTTTTTAGCTGCCTTTTTCAACCTGTCTCGGAATTTACGAAGGTCGTCCATGGATTTTTCCGATGCCTGATCAGGGAAGAGGATTCGGGCAGTGTTTATTAGCAGGGCTTGATTTGCATTAGCGAGGTTATCACGAATGCGTTTAAGCCTACGGTTATCCTCTTTTCCTAAGGCATACTCATCAAGAAGCCTGGTGATTCGGGCATTCATTTCGTCTGGAGACAATTTTTCTAACATAGCAGCACCTCCTGTGTAATGTGTAGAAGGTAGCGAGGAAAGAATATGCAAGTAGTAGCGGTTCATGACATTTGAATTTGTAGGCTACCCTAACAGGCAACCACAAGAAGGTAGCACCTCTGGCAGGTTGCAGATACATTCATTGTAGCTGCAGGGTGCCAGAGGGGCTCCCTCCTTGTCCCTGCCATTTATATACCACAAGCGTCAGAACTCCTGACATCACTCTGCTAACCTCCCGAGAAATAAGGGATTGTTGGCAAATAGGCTTCGATTAG
>DYDG01000036.1 GCA_020717845.1 Marinifilum sp.
CTATTTATAATTTTCGTACCTTTATGTCTTTGTAGTTAATTCTAATTGCTCAGGTCGAAAAACTTGAACATCAAGCTCTTGATTTGGTTTGTCTATAATAGCAACAAAACATCTCGATTGTTATGTCGAATATTTAGTCATGAAAATTAATTATTGACATAAAGCAAAATAAATGGTATTATATATGACTCTGTTGATTTACTACCTTTTAGTATCTTAGACATACAGCATGTGGTTATTTGGTGGACATGAAGCACAATATGTGGTATGGCAATGTCGAAATGTGGTCTCGTAAAAATTGACTAAATCAACCTAATTTTTTAACTGAACTTTTGCGTCTTTCGCTAACACTTTGTAATTCAATTTGTTGTGTAAATAAGGAAAAATGGGAAAGTGGGAAAAAAGGAAAAAGAAATAAAGAAATATAGGAGGTTTTTTACATGCAAAATTCTTTCTCCCTTTTTCCAGTTTCCTCCTTTTTCCTTTCTTGCACCTAAAAACGTAAAAGTTTAGTTTTTAATTTTCACGAGGAGGTGTGCTATGGCGAAAAAGATCTTGGTAACAACAGACAACTCTTCTGCATCATGGGATGCCATCACCTATGCTATTTGTCTGGCTAAAAAGATGGAGATGGAACTGGTTGTCCTGCAGGTAATCAATGATTCTGCTTATGCAGAATGGAATGGGGTGCTTGACAATAATCTGCGAGGGGAATTGGAAAAGAATGCTATGGAATCCTTGAAATCTATCTGTGTCTATGGTGAAGAAGAAAATGTGAAGGTTAACCCAGTAGTAAGGTTTGGAAATCCACCCTATGAGATTGTAGAGGCAGCTAATGAGGATAATGATATTATGCTGGTGGTCATGGGATCAACAGGAAAGAGTACTGTAGAAAGGTATATGATGGGAAGCTGCACAGAAAAGGTTGCCCATGAAATTAGTCGCAAACTTTTATGCCCATTGGTGATTACACCAACTAAGGCCAGAATACCAAATGCAAGGCTGGAATTGTAAAACAACAAAATCCCACAGTAGCACTTCATTCCATTTGAATTTATGGGTAAGACGAAGGACACACCCATAAATCCCATCTTGAGAGTGGGCAGGGATTATCAATTATTAATTGATAATTAATAGGTGTGTTTCCACCTAAACCACTAAAATCAAATGGTATGGTGTAGTAGGGGCGAAAGTTTTTTCACCTTTTCGCCCCTGTATGCTATTAAGTTAGATGAGCCTTGCCACTGCATTTTCTATTCTATCTAATCCATTCTCTATATTTTTGTCTGATGTAGCATAGGATAATCTCAAATATCCTTTAGCACCAAAGGCATCACCTGGAACAACAGCTACCTTTGCTTCATTGAGCAAAAATTCTGTTAAGGCAAAAGAATCTGTGATTGGCTTGCCATTAAAACTCTTTCCGCAAAGGTTAGAAATATTTGGAAAGACATAGAAAGCACCATGCGGCATAGGACAGCTGATCCCTTTGATATTATTCAGCCTTTGGACAATATATTTTCTGCGGCTATCAAAGGCAGCAACCATTTCTGTGATACAATCCTGCTGTCCGGAAATAGCAGCTAAAGCCGCCTTTTGGGCAATAGAGGTTGGGTTTGAGGTAGCATGGCTCTGGACGTTTGACATAGCTGTGATAATCTCCTTTGGCCCTGCGGCATAGCCAATCCTCCAGCCTGTCATAGAATAAGACTTAGAAACACCATTAACGACAATGGTTAAATCAGCTATTTCCGGATGCAGGGCAGCAATGCTGTAATGTTTTTTATTATCATAGATTATTTTCTCATAAATCTCATCTGAGATAACAAATATCTTATGCTCAACAATAACCTCAGCCAATGCTTCCAGCTCCTGTTTCTCATAAACCGCACCTGTTGGATTGCATGGAGAATTAAGGATAAGCATCTTTGTTTTTGGTGTAATTGCTTCTTTTAACCTCTGAGCAGTCAGCTTGAATCCGTTTTCTTCAGGCAAATCATTAACAATTACAGGGGTTGCCCCTGCCATCTTAACCAATTCTTCATAGCTTACCCAATATGGAGCAGGGATAAGAACCTCTTCTCCATCATCACACAGGGTAAAGATGGCATTAAATAGGGAATGTTTTGCCCCGCAAGAGATTATAATTTGCGAGATATCATAATTGAGAGAATTATCCTCTTTAAGTTTTTGACAAACAGCCTTTTTAAGCTCTACTGTGCCAGCGACAGGGGTATATTTAGTAAAGCCATCATTAATCGCCTTGATGGCTGCCTGTTTGATAAAATCTGGTGTATCGAAATCAGGCTCACCTGCCCCAAAACCAATCACATCTATCCCATCTGCCTGCATCTGTTTTGCCTTAGCGTCTATAGCCAGTGTCATTGACGGGGATATTGCCCGTGCTCTTTTAGAAATAATCATGAATCTTTCTCCTTGATTGTGAAATTTTTCAAGAAGTATAACATGCCGATTATTTTTTGTCAATAGATTTATCAACATGATTCGTTAAGGAACCATAACTAACTCGGCTTTAGCCATGATGTTCAAGATGGTATTGTCTCAAAAAACTTATGTATGATTCAAAATGTCAAGAATACTTAAACCATGGCAGGGAATGGAGTCAAGCAGTGCTTGAGAGTATAGATATGGCATTGGTTACTATGCAACGCTCAAATCTTTTCCAATTCTTCCTTTATCCTCATGGTCTCTTCTATTAATTTCTGATTATCCAGCACCCCTTTGCCCATCAGGTCTGCTTCGATTAAGTAATTATTATAAGGGATACTTCCGAGTATTTTTAGCCCATGAAGGCTACTGGCAAGGATTTCATATTCATTAGGAAAGCGTATCTTATTGCACACTACAAAGGTATTTTTAACCCCAATATCCCTTGCCAGTTTTTCCACACTTTTAGCGGTCTGAACGCTTCTTTGTCCTGGTTCGACTACAACAATAAAGGCATCCACACAGCTTGCTGTTGCCCTGCCCATATGTTCAATACCTGCATCCATGTCCATAATCAACACATCCTTATTCTTATCCTTATCCAATAAAAGATGCTGCATCAGGTTTTTGAGCAAGACATTAGCCGAACACATACATCCACCTGCCCCTTTTTCTATTGTCCCCATAGACAGGAAACAGATGTTGTTAAACATTACCCCAAATCTATCCAGCAGATCGCTTACATCTGGATTTAACCTGAAGAAACCACTAACGTCCTTCTCTCGTCCTGTCTTTTCCTCAATCATTCTTTTCATCCCTGAGATAGGGATAATCTTATCAAGCAATTCTTGAGGGAAATCAAGGGCAGATGCCAGATTGCCATCAGGATCTGCATCTACAGCCAGAACCCTCATCCCATCTACAGCATAACACCTTGACAGGGCAGCGCTTAATGTTGTCTTCCCTGCTCCACCCTTACCCGAAACAGCTATTCTCATCAAACATCTCCTTCCCCCTGTGCGATTGAGGCTTGCCACAAGGAGTCATAAAGACACAAAACTTGTCATAGAACACAGAAAAGAACCTCTTAACTCTCGCTTTAATTCTATCACTTATGAGCAATGATGTCAAGAATTTTATCCGAACATATTAACTTCCCCCAAAAACGCATAAAATTGCTATATTTTTGGGGAAAGGGGAAGTTGTATTCAATATGGTTGACACGACACTATCGTATTATACAAAATTTACCCACCTTCTTATTTCCTGCCAGGTCTTTGATGAGGCAGATGTAGCTGCCGCTTGCTGCCTTTTCACCTGCAGAGTTGCAGGTATCCCATTCCATGCGTGAACTGTCTGTCTTTATCTCACGCACTAACTCACCTGATATGGTGAATATCTGGATGGTAGAATCCTGGCTCAAATTGTCAAAATATATGCAGGGATGTCTGTCAGCATGATACGGATTAGGATAAATCAACGCTTTTTTAGGATCACGTACAAGACCAGCTCCCATCAGTTGATAGAATGAGAAACTTGATACATCGGCATAAACAACCTTATAGTCTCCTGATGTATTGTTCCAGAAGCAATTGTAGTTTGTTGACGGATCACTTGTTGTGTCATATTCATATATGCCATAGTTACTATTTCCTGAAATAATGTTGTTTGTGATGTATGGGGAGGAAGAATAGCAGTAGATTCCGCATAGTAGGATGGGTAAAACCCATCTATGATAACTGACCCTTGCTGGCTGAGATTTCCATTGACAAAGAATTCTGGCTATGATAGAATAACAGTGTCTGTAGCATTGCCAGTTTAAGATTGACAACCATATCTTTCTGTGTTATAATGTGGCTGTTCAGGTAGGCAGGGAGTAGGCAACCTGACAGCCTTCAATCTATTCGAGGGTATATAATGTATCGCAAGCTTTGGATGTTGAAAATAATAACCATAACCGCTGTTTTTGTTTGCTTTGTCTGCTCTTTCCCCCTGTCTGCCCTTTCTCAAACAGCTAAGGAAGCCTTTCTCCAAGGGAATAAATATCTTGAAGAGAAAAATTATCAACAAGCAATTACTGCCTATCAACAGACCATTAAATTAAACCCATACCACAAGATAGCCTATCATAATCTTGGCAGATGCTACTTTAGTCTCAATCTTTTTACTAAGGCAGAGGAGTCTTTTCAAAAAGCATTAAAGCTTGATCCTGATTATATTCCTGCCTTTAATAAATTGGGAATAGTCTATGAGTATCAGAAAAAATATAAAGAGGCATGGAAATGTTATGATCGAGTATTATCGATTAATCCCATGGAAGCAGAGGCCCATTATAATCTGGCATCCCTCTTCCAAAAAAAGCATGATTTTGAAAGGGCAATCCTTCATGCTCAGAAAGCTATAAAAACAAAGCCAGACTATGTTGAAGCACTTGTCAAGCTTGGGGATATATACTGGAAGTCATATCATGATATGGAAAAAGCATCCATATATTATAAAAGGGCAAAAGGGATTGAACCTGAAAATAAACTTGTCAGATCCTGCCTGGTAGAGATGTATATGCAAGAAGGATTGACTGAGGATGCAGAGATGGAATGTCTGGAGATAGTCAGTATTGACCCATTATCCATAACAGCCATGTCTCAATTGGTAAAGATATATACCAGTCAAGGAAGATACGAAAGGATTGGACCGCTTTGCCAACAGATAGTCTCTATTACCCCTGCAGATAGCAAAATGCCATCATACATCTCTGTGCTGAGCAGCATGATAACCCTTCTTGTTGATCAGGGAATGGAGAAAAATGCAAGTTTGCTCAGTCAAAAATTAGTCTCCATTAGCCCCAGTTCAAAAACATTTAATGTCTATCTAACTACCTTAACCAACCTTATAAACTCTATGCTTGATAAAAGGAGATATGAACAGACAGCCCTGTTTTGCAAGAGAATCACTACACTTGTTCCGCCTCCAAAGGAATTAAATTCATATCGTGGAACGTTAAATCATCTTATCAGGCTTTATTTCAGCCATAAAATGCACTCTGATTCTATCCCCCTCTGTCAGAGGACAATAGCAATCTCTCCATCAGACGGAATAGCCCATTACCAGCTTTCTATAGCCTACAAAGGGATGGGTAAATATAAGGAATGCACAGACCATGCCCTTAAAGCATGTCGAATAGATTCCTTTGATGAGATGTTCTGGCATATTGTGGAAAAGGAAATATTAGACACTAATCGGCAGCAGGTTGGAACCCTATTAAGGAATGAGTGTGCTAAAAGACACCTTGAAATGGCACAACACTGCTTCAGGCTTGGGAATATTCCCCTATCTGAGTATGAGTATAAAAAAGCCAGACAGCTTAATCCTCAAAGTGTCCTAATAAGGTTAGGATTGGCAAAGTGTTACGAAGAACAGGGAATGAAACTCGAGTTGATTGAGGAATTGGAAAAGGTGCTTGAGCTTGATCCAGAGAACAATGATGCAAAAGATAAGTTAGAAATAATGTGGCAACAAAAAACATCACCCTTTATCAAGGGAATAATCCCTGAGGTTAGAAAAAGAAGGGTAGCTGTTATTTTTTCAGCAAAAAATCCGCTGCATTTAGAGATTGATCGTATAGCTGAGGAGATGATGGATGAATTCTTAACTAAATCATTGACTGTCTCCCCTGTCCCTGCAAAAGAGGTTCAGGCTATAATGAGTAATACTGGATTAACTACTGTAAATGATCTGTCCACAGCCGTTCAATTAGCAACAAACCTTGGGGCAAACTATCTTCTCTGGGGCAAGATACAGGAGGAAAAGGAAAGAATTTGTATCGAATCACAGCTGCTAAACCTGAAAAAAGCAAGTCCAAAAAAAGAACAAGAGTTTTTGCATGTTAACCGCAACAAGGGTTGCTTAACTAAGTGCTTATCGTATCTTAGCCATGATCTTTCTAACTTTTTTCCTGTTCAGGGAGAAGTAATCAGTCTGGGCAAAACAAACGTTATTCTTAATCTTGGTGAAAAACATGGTGCAAAACCAGGCTTTATCTGTGATGCCTTTGATTCTGCCGGCAAAAAAATAACAGAGATAGAGATTATAGAGGTAAGCGATAATACTTCCAAAGGAATTGTAACTACTGTCTCTGGCATGAGACAGTTATTGCCTCATAACCGTGTGAATTTACGAAAGGGACAGGTTGTTAAGGAAGTAAAGGAAAAGAAGGAGAAAAAGGAGAAAAAAGTGGCTCCTTAACTAATTATGTAGGTAAGTCAAATTTAAGTTTACCTGCAATAAGATGAATTCAGAGCTCATGAAATGACTCTGTTGATTTAGTCAATTTTTGCGAGACCACGTTTCGACAAGCTCAACGACCACATTTCGACATTGCTCAATGACCATCATACCACATATTGTGCTCCATGTCCACCGAATAACCACATGCTGTATGTATAGGATGCTAAAAGGTAGTAAATCAACAGAGTCATAAATAGCAAAATCTTCTACTATCTGCAATTCTGTGGCAAATTAACCTAATTGCTCAGATCGAAAGTTGACGAGTGTAGATATGGCTTTGGTTGCTATGCAACGCTCACCTCTTCCCTGCCCTGGTGGCCACACAAAATATTCTTGACAAACAGCCATACTTTGATTATACTATTAGCCATGAGAATTTTTGCCTTTGGATTAAGCCATCATACTGCTGGAATAGAGATACGGGAACAGATTGCTGTTTCAGGTGATAGAAATGCTGAGGTTTTGTCTTCCCTTCATGATATTTTTCAGGAGGTAGTCTTTGTCTCCACCTGTAACCGAACCGAAGTCTATGGGGTTTTTAAGGGTCACCATGGAGAGGCGAAAGACAACCTCATCTCTATTTTTAGCCAATACTCTCAGCTTTCCTTCGAAACGCTTGAAGAAAAAAGCTATTTTTTTATTGATCATGAGGCAGTAAGACATCTGTTCAGGGTAATATCCAGTCTGGATTCTATGGTTGTCGGTGAAAATCAGATAACCGGACAGATAAAGTCTGCCTATAACATGGCTGTAAAACATCATACCACAGGCAAAATCCTTCACCCATTATTTTCACATGCCTTTTCTGTGGTAAAGGGTATAAAAACGAATACTGGTATTAGCAAGGGAGCTGTTTCTGTAAGCTCCATTGCTGTTGATCTGGCAGAGAATATTCTGAACGGTCTTGATAATAAAACAGCTATGATTATTGGTGCTGGAAAGATAAGCAAGTTAACACTTAAATATCTTGTCTCACATGGATGCAGCACTATTCTGGTAACTAATCGCTCCTTTGAACAGGCAAGCCGTCTGGCTAAGGAATGCTCTGGCAAGGCTATCAGGTTTGACAGCTTTCTGAAAGAGATGCAGCAGGTGGATATTGTTATCTCTTCTACCTCTGCCCCGCATCATGTTATCAGCACTCAACAAGTTATAGATGTTATGAATGAAAGAGACAGCCGCCCATTACTCTTTATTGATCTTGCCGTTCCAAGAGATATTCCAGAGGAGATACGAGAGATAGATGGTGTTTTTCTCTATACCATAGATGACCTGAATATTGTTGCAGAGAATAATCTTGCCAAAAGAAGGGCAGAGGTATTAAAGGCAGAGGCATTGATTGATCAGCATATGGTTGAACTGGATAAGTTTTTTTTGACAAATAGAATATAGGTCATTAGACCATTTCAAAAGGATATCATGAGACAAAATAAAATCATTTCTGTCCTCTCTGTCCTCTCTGTCCCCAGTGAAGAGCCGCTGCAATTAAAGCTAAACGATATGGAATTTATTACCCTTCTTGCCACCCCTGCAGACATAAAAGAGCTATTTGTCGGCTTTCTCTTTACTGAAGGCATCATCAAGAAATGGGAAGATGTTTTGTGCCTTGATGAATGTGAAAAAGAGGGAAAAAGGGTGAGCATAGACATAGAGGAAATAGTAGAAACCATTAACCCTAAATCAGCCATTATTACCTCAGGCTGTGGTCGTGGGGTTACATTCCAGAGGATGATTGACACCATGATAACCAATCCCATCCAGGTTGGTTGTGAATTAATCAGCAGATTGATGAAGGAATTTCTATCTCTCTCTAAGATGTCAAGACTTCATGCCGCAGCCTTAGCTGATAAAGACGGCAGAATACTTATCATCAAGGAGGATATTGGCCGACATAATGCCATTGACAAGGTGCTGGGTGCAGGATTAATCAAGAGGATAGATTTTGAGGATAAACTTCTGCTTACTACAGGCCGTCTTTCTTCAGAGATGGTGCTCAAGGCTTCAAGGGCAAAGATACCTGTGGTTGTTGCTCGCTCATATGCAACCAGTTTAGCCGTAAAATGGGCTTCTATGGCAGGTATGACTATCATTGGAGAGATAAAGGCAGATTCGATGAGTGTGTATAGCCAGCAGGAAAGGATTGTAAACGATTAGGACTTCATGAGAAATTGTATCCACTAAATGCTTACAAAAAACAAAAAAACACTTGCAAAATGTCTTTCTTTATGCTAAAATATTATATGTATTCAATGATGGCATCTTGAACATCAAATAATAACTTAAAAAAAAGGAGAAAGGATCATGGCTAAAGCATGTGAATTTTGTGGGAAGGGTCCATTAACAGGGAATAATGTCAGTCACTCAAATCGAAAGACAAAGAGGAGATGGCTGCCAAATATCCAGCATATGAAGCTGACAATTAATGGCACAACTGCATACAGGAATATTTGCACATCCTGTTTGCGCACACAACGATCGGCAAAAGTAATTTAAGTGGCTAAGCTGAATACTAAAGGCTGTTAGGCAAACTAACAGCCTTTAGTCTATCTATGAGTAGTGGTTCATAACATTTGTTTTTGTGAGTAATACGATTGTAGTATTAAAAGGGCAGGGACAAGCCCTGCAGCTACAATGTAGCTGCAACCTGCCAGAGGGGGCTCCCTCCTTGTGGTTGCCTATTAGTGTAGCCCACAAATTTAAATGTTATGAACCAGTAGTTACCAGTGGAGGGAAAGATGAAGGCAATGATTGCCCTTGAGGATGGGAGGATATTTGAAGGTTTTGCCTTTGGAGCTGAGGGTGAGGCTTATGGTGAGGTTGTTTTTAATACCAGCATGAGCGGATACCAGGAAATATTAACCGACCCTTCATATAAGGGACAAATCGTGACCATGACCTATCCTTTGATTGGTAATTATGGGGTCAATGATGAGGATATAGAATCAGAATGTCCGCAGGTAAGTGGCTTTGTTGTCAAGGAATATAGCCGTATCTACAGCAATTGGCGGGCAAAAAAGAGCCTTGATGAATATCTAAAAGAGCATAATATTATTGCGATAGAGGGTGTTGATACAAGGGCATTGACCAAGCATATAAGAACCTGCGGGGCAATGAAGGCAATTATCTCAACATTGGACATGATGTCAGAGAGTCTGGTGACAAAGGCAAAAGCCTCACCTGGTCTGGTTGGCAGAGATCTGGTCAAAGAAGTAACCTGCCAGGGGGTTCAATCTTCAAGCTTCAAGGCTAAAGACTCAAAATTTAATGTGGTGGCAATGGACTTTGGAATAAAGCACAGCATTCTCAGGATGTTAGCAGATGCAGGCTGTAATGTCACCGTAGTCTCAGCAAGCACAACTGCCTCTGAAGTTCTTGCCTTAAACCCTGATGGCGTATTCCTATCCAATGGACCAGGAGATCCATCTGGTGTCCCTTATGCCATAGATACAGTCAAACAACTTATTTCCACACACTTACCTATATTTGGTATCTGTCTGGGACATCAAATACTGGGCTTGTCTCTTGGTGGAAAAACATACAAGCTTAAGTTTGGACACCGAGGCGGCAATCAGCCAGTAAAAGATTTGTCCACAGGCAAGATAGATATTACCTCTCAAAACCATGGCTTTTGTGTTGACATGAATTCCTTAAACCCTGATGAGGTCGAAATCACCCATATCAATGCCAATGACCAAACATTAGAGGGGATGAGGCATAAAACCCTGCCAATCTTCTCTGTCCAATACCATCCTGAAGCATCCCCTGGACCACATGATGCCAGCTATTTGTTTGATAGATTTGCAGAATTGATGAGAGATAGATAATACTTGTAGATGCATGGCTTGTCCATGCTATTTATACTCAACACCGGCATAACTTGCGATTTAGCAGGTATTAGGTGTCAGGTTTAGACCACAAATACTACGATTCTGTTTCTGGCATACCTGATACCTAATTATAGCGATGTTGGGTATATAGATCCCTTGCTATTCTCCAATTACACTATCCCTGCCTTAAGCAGATCGTGAAGGTGGACAACACCCTGAACATAGTTTTCTTCATCAGTAACGACAAGTGCTGTAATAGAGTATTGCTGCATGACTGCTAATGCAGATGCAGCCAGGTCTGAGCTTTTGCATGTTTTTGAACCCTTACTCATTGCATCCTTTGCTTCAATATCCCATATATTTTGCTGCCGTTCTATTAATCTCCTCAAATCCCCATCTGTAATGATGCCCAATAGTTGTTTAGTATCATTGACAACAAGGGTAAGACCAAGCTTTTTGGATGTTATCTCAAAGAGTGCATATTTCATAGATACTTCTGGCATGACCATAGGGATATGATCCCCTGTATGCATCACATCTCTTACTGTCAAGAGGAGCTTTTTTCCAAGGCTTCCTCCAGGGTGAAGGGAGGCAAAGTCTTGTTCCTTAAACCCACGCTTTTTCAAAAGGGAAACAGCCAGGGCATCACCCATGGCCAGGGTAGCTGTGGTACTGGCTGTTGGGGCAAGCCCAAGTGGACATGCCTCTTTTTCAACAAAGACATTAATCGCAACATCGCTGTGTTTGCTTAAGGTTGAGGATGGGTTGCCACTGAGGCTGATAATCGTTGCCCCCATTCTTTTTATTGAAGGAATAAGCTCTATTAGCTCCTTGGTCTCGCCACTATTAGACAGGGCAATGACAACATCATCCCTTGTGATCATGCCAAGATCCCCATGAGCTGCTTCAGCAGGGTGAAGAAAAAGTGCCGGACTGCCGGTGCTGGCAAGTGTAGAAGCAATCTTTTTGCCGATTATCCCTGATTTGCCCATGCCAGTAACAATAATCCTTCCCTTGCAGCCATACAACATCTCAATTGCCCTGACAAATGATTCATCAATTCTATCAATAAGGCTGCAAATTGCCTGAGCCTCAATCTGTAATGTCTCTTTTGCCTGATCAATGACATCCATCTAAATCCTCCATATATATGAAAAATCGCAATCTATGCTTGTGATAAGTTGACAGGAAACAAGTATCAACATTTTAGAATTATACAGAATACATTGGTTTTTGTCAACCTTTGGGAATTTTATTTACTCAATTTACACATTAAACCTGAAACAGAATGTATCCCCATCCTGCACATCATATTCCTTGCCTTCAACTCGGAATAAGCCTTTTTCCTTGACCGCTGTCTCTGAGCCAAGAGCCATCAGGTCTTTATAGTTTATGACCTCTGCCCGAATAAATCCTCTCTCTATATCTGAGTGTATCTTGCCAGCAGCACGCGGGGCTTTGGTGTGTTTTGGGATAGGATATGCCTTGACCTCTTTTGGCCCACAGGTAAAGAAGGTAACCAGATCAAGCATCTGATAGCAAGCATTGATCAGCTTATTCAGCCCTGAGCTTTGTATGCCAAGCTCACGCATATATTCAATTCTTTCATCTTCATCGAGCTCTGCCAGCTCTGCCTCTATCCTGGCACAAACGGCAATAATCGAGGCATTTTCGCCGAGTGTGTCAGAGATCGTCTTTACAGCCGCATCTCCAGACACATCGTCTTCAGCAATATTTGCCACATACAGAATCTGTTTATTGGTCAATAATTGCAGCTCATCAATGATGACCTGCTCCTCTGGGGTAAGAGTCCTGCTTCTAAGGGGAAGGTTGTTATCAAGGGTTTCTTTCAAACCCTCCAGTATCTTTAGTTGTTCCTTTATCTTTGCATCCCCTGATCTTGCTTGTTTTTCCAATCGTTCTTTCTTCCGCTGAACAGAGTCCATATCAGCCAGTATCAATTCCAGATTTATAGACTCTATCTCTCCTGCCGGATCCATGGCAGAGAGACCAAGACCAGAGTTTTCAAAACAGCGAACAACATGCACAAAGGCATCAACCTCTCGAAGCTGTCCAAGCCGTTGCGATCCTATCTCATCTGAATCAGAGGAATCAGCGGGATCAATAAATTCGATGGTGGCATAGGTTATCTTTTTGGGCTGATACATTGCAATCAACCTTTCCATCCTCTCATCTGGAACCTTAATCACACCAATATTCACCTTGCTCTTTTGATACCCAGAGGTATCTGCATTTGAACCGGTTAGCCCATTGAACAGGCTGGTTTTGCCAGAATATTTACTGCCAATTATGCCAAGCTTCATTTTTTCACCTCAATTGATGTAGAGACGCAAGATATTGCGTCTCTACCATTGCAAATTTCAGAGGATAACACACCCCTACCTCTCTCAAGAGGGGATAACACACCTCTACCTCTCTCAAGAGGGGATAACACACCCCTACCTCTCTCAAGAGGGGATAACACACCTCTACCTCTCTCAAGAGGGGATTCCAGCAATTCTCCCTTTTCTCCATTCCCTACTGCGTAATTATCTTTACCCCAAGCTTCTTTTTTGTTTCCTGCATCCATTTATCATAGGCTATCTTCAGATTATCACCAATAAACCTTTCCTCTAAAGGCTTTAATACCTGTATCTGGAGCCCTTCGCCAGCCACAATAAAGCCCTGTCCCATTAACTGACCAAACAGGTTCCTTTTTATTTCATCTATTTCTGGACATTCTTCTCTTATCTCCATCTTTTTGTCTACAAACTGAAGAATGTGGTATCCAAACTGGGTTTTGACTACACCTGATAAGGGATTTTCCTTTGTTAGGCTAAAGGCTGCATCCTCAAATTCCTTGACCATCTGTCCTCTGCCAAAAAAGCCAAGATCGCCACCCTTACTCTTACTTGGACAGGTGGAATGCTTGCCAGCCAGCTCTGCAAAGTCTGCTCCTGTCTTTATCTGTTGAAGCAAGCCAGCGGCCTCTTCCTCTGTTTTTACTAAGATATGCCGAACATCCATATTCTCTATCTCTACATTTTTCTTCTCTGCCGGGACACGATCAATAAACTCTATTAGATGATACCCAAACGGAGTTTTGACTACACCTGACAAGGGATTTTCCTTTGTCAGGCTAAAGGCTGTCTCCTCAAATTCCTTAACCATCTGGCCTCTTCCGAAGAATCCAAGGTCTCCGCCTCTTGCACCACTATTTGTGCATTTAGAACACTTACGAGCAAGTTCTCCAAAATCCGTCCCTTCCTTTATCTGTTTAAGCAAGCTGGCAGCCTCTTCCTCTGTATCGACTAATATATGCCGAGCCTGAACCTTGTCAGCATAATTCTCACAAAACCTTTCAAACATCTGTTGAGTAATTCCCACCCTGGGGATAACACATCTTGCTATTAACTGCACCTTCTGAAAGGCAATCTGCGCCCTTTCTTTCATATCGTCAAGGGTTAACCCTTCTTTTGACAAGGCATTTTCAAAATCTTCGGTATTTGCAAACCTATGCTTAACAATATCAACCACCTGATCAATCTGTTTTGGATCAACAGCAATCTTCTGTGATTTTGCCTCCTGCCGAATAATCTCATTCTCAATCAACCCTTCTAAGGCTATTGTTGCTTCTGTGTCTGAAATAGTGATGTTTGATGTTCCCATTGCATCCTCCAATTGGATCATAGTAATCGTGCTGCTTCCAACCACTGCTACCGGTGTGGATTGAGCTTGAGCAAGTGTTGTCCACATTAACGACACTGCAACTGCTCCATACAATAACTTAAACTTACGCATCCCAAAACCTCCTTAAATTTTATATTTTTCACCGCAGAGAACGCAGAAAAAGTCATTCTCTACGTTCTTTGCGGTAAATTTCTTAATTATACGAGAACATCCCTTTCAATCTCTTGATTGCCGCGGGGTGTGTAATGACCACTCCCATTTCCCGATAATCATTCAGAGACTGAGTATCTAAACCCTGCGAACCAACAAGGGCTATTTTTTCATCGATAAGCATCATGATGCCGTGAGGATATGGTGTCCGTTGCAATTTAACATTAATCCCCTGGGTAGAAAGATATTTCTGGGTTTTAAGGTTAATACCTTTTACTATGGGTATTGACTCAGCCAGAATGATTTTTATATTCACTCCTCGTCTTTTTGCCCCAATAAGACAACCTATTATTTCCTCATCCTGCAAAAGATGTGTTTGTATCCATATCTTTTTCTTTGCATTAGAGATAATCTCCAGCAGCTTTTGCCTTGAATTGTCAGGGCTGATAAGCATGGATGGACAGGCAGGGGCATATTCTTTTTTTTGCCAATCTGCAATAAAGACAGCCTCTGCTTCGCGAACAACCTTTGGGTCGCTGATAAATATCCCATATCCACGATACTGGGTAAGGCTTTCCTCAGTCAAATCAAGGGTTAGCAAGACTATCTTGCGATGATCGATAATGATATAGTTGGCATTGGTAATGGTAAACTGGGGATTACTCCAGCTAAAGGCTATCCCTGCCCCAATCAGTTTGTTAGCTGATTCAGTATTAACCGTACTGGTTCCATATGGTTTCCCTTCCAGCATGACACGGACATCTACCCCGCATTGCTTGGCTGTGCACAAGCTGCTGACAATCTTTTTGTCTGATAACTCATAACTGCACATCCAGACAGATTCTGTGGCATTTTGAATTAACTCTAAGATTGGTTTTTGCCCATCATTGGGCAAGACAATTATATCTGCAGGGTATGGGGATGAAAGAACCCCTGCATGGCAGCTGTATGGTAATAGCAATATTAGCAATAAGGCTATTATTTTGGTAATCATTCTCTTGCCTTTCCTGTCAAATGTAGTACAGACATTCTTGTTTGTGCTACTCTACATATCCAGAAGATGCCCTAATTTCTTTTGTTTGGTTTGAAGATAGAACAGGTTGTTTTTTGTTGGCGGTATATCGATATGCACTCGTTCTACCACCGAAAGCCCATATCCTTCTAACCCGATAATCTTTCGAGGGTTATTGGTTATGAGCCGTATTGTTGAAAGACCAAGGTCAGAGAGTATCTGTGCCCCAATTCCATAATCCCTGAGATCAGGCTTGAATCCAAGCCTTTGATTGGCTTCAACCGTATCAAAGCCCTCATCCTGAATAGAGTATGCCCTGAGTTTATTGATTAAGCCAATACCTCTGCCTTCCTGAAGCAGGTAGAGCAGCACACCGCATCCCTCTTTTTCTATCATGCTCATTGCCTGTTCAAATTGTTGTCCGCAGTCGCACCTCTGAGACCTGAAGAGATCACCGGTAAGGCACTGGGAATGCACCCGCACAAGGACATTTTCTTTATTTTCAACACACCCTTTCACCAGAGCGATGTGGTGCTGGCTATCCACCAACGACTCATATCCGATGATAGTGAACTCACCAAAATCTGTAGGTAGCACTGTTTCTGTTTCCTTTTTTACCAATTTCTCTGTTTTTCGGCGATAGGCAATAAGGTCAGCAATGGTTATTATCTTCAGGTTATGCTCTTTTGCAACCTCAGTAAGTTGTGGAAGGCGAGCCATACTGCCATCTTCATCCATGATCTCGCATATTACTCCGGATGGATAAAGTCCGGCAAGCCTTGCCAGATCTACTGATGCCTCTGTATGACCTGTCCGTTTCAATACACCGCCATCCTGTGCCCTTAATGGAAAAACATGCCCTGGTCTGGCAAGGTCATTTGGCCGTGTTTTTGGGTCAAGAACAGCTTTAATGGTTGTTGCCCGATCATAGGCAGATATTCCTGTAGTTGTCACAAACCTGGCATCTATAGAAACCGTAAAGGCTGTCTCTAAGATATCAGAGGATTCACTAACCATGGGGTTTAATCCTAATTCATCCAATCGTGAACCAATGATGGGTAAACAGATAAGACCACGGCCATACCTTGACATGAAATTGATTGCCTCTGGTGTGACCATTTCAGCGGACATAACCAGATCACCCTCATTTTCCCGATCCTCGTCATCAACAACAATCAGCATCCTGCCTGATTTGATTTCTTCAATTGCCTCTGGAATAGATGCAAATGGCATAAATATCACTCCTTTTAGGCTGAAGACTGAAGACTGAAGACTGAAGACTATCAGAGGACAATCTTCTCTACCTAACCTGGACGAGCCAGAATCAAACAGGAACAGGTGATCGGTGATCGGTAAACGGTGATCAGGTAATGTAGGATACCGATCACTGATCACCGATTACCGATTACCAAAATTCTTGCTTTTTGTGCAAGAATTTTACTGGTAAGGTACTAACAGCCTTCAGTCTTCAGCCTAATCACCTATCTAAACCCATGTTCAGCCAGAAAATTATTAGTTAATCTTTGCTTTGCAGGCTGGATAAGCCTTTCTACATATTTCCCCATAATATCCACCTCTATATTTGCCAGATACCCTGGTTGTCTTAAATGCAGGGTAGTCTGATGAGCAGTATGAGGAATAATGCACACAGAAAAGATATTTTCTTTAATATCAACCACAGTCAAGCTGATCCCATCGATACAAACCGACCCTTTTTTGATAATGTATCGGCTTAAATCATCAGTGGTTGAAAATCTAAAAATCAATGATTCAGCATCATTTTTCTTCTCAATTAACCTTATTAACCCATCGATATGTCCTGTGACTAAGTGACCACCCAGACGGCTTTCCAGCTTAAGAGCCCTTTCCAGGTTGACCTTATCACCAGATGTCAGATTTTGAAGGTTGGTTAATCGTAAGGTTTCAGGGGATACATCTGCAGTAAATGAATCTTTATCTACCCTGGTTGCGGTAAGACATGTTCCATTAACAGCAACACTATCCCCGCACTTTAAGTCAGAGACGATTATTCCTACACTAATTACTATAGAGTGTGATGATTTTTGTCTTGAAAAAATTGTTCCAATCTCTTCAATAATTCCAGTAAACATATTAAAAGCTATTATACATTATTCAATAGAGAAAGTCAAGTCAAAATTACGAGATTTCAGATAAATGCAAGTTAAGGGATTGCGACGGTTGAAGAGGTTGAAGAGAATGTTAGCGTTGGGAACTGATTGTATGAGAGTGGAAAACATATAGACAGGATTACAGGATAAAACAGGATATTTTGTTAATCCTGCCAATCCTGTTAATCCTGTCAAAAAGTAATGATTGCGTCTCTGCATCTCATAAACAAGCCCCTCTGGCAATGCCCACAATTGTAGATAAAATCGGCAAAGTTTTGTCTGCCAGAGGCAATGGTGAAATTTAGATGCGTTTGTCCCAAATTGCAGTAAAATAACAGTTGAAAAAAAACCAGGTAGATGGTATAATAATTCATTGGCTTGATGAGAAAATGGCTGCGATGGCTGAAGAAGCTGTTAGCAGTTAAAGCAGATTGGTGGGTTCAATCCTACTACTACGTTAGTATATGCTCTCTGATGTAGGATGGGTGAAGTGGCGTAACCCATCTAATTTCTAAATATGTTAAAAAGAGAAGGAGGAAGAGGTATGGCGGAACTTACTGAAATTCGCTGGCATGGAAGAGGAGGGCAGGGGGCAAAGACGGCTGCTATCCTGTTTGCAGACGCTGCCCTTGGTGAAGGGAAATATGTGCAGGCATTCCCTGAATATGGTCCTGAAAGGATGGGTGCCCCGGTTCAATCCTATAATCGATTGAGTGATAAGCCTATTACCATCCATTGCGGGGTCAAATGTCCACAATTCGTGGCAGTTCTTGACCCAACACTCATGGAGGCAATAGATGTGACTAATGGCTTGCCTGATGATGGTGTCCTGCTGATCAATACCCAGAAAACACCGCAGCAGGTGAGAGCAGAGATGAAGATTATAGGCCGAAAGGTTTTCACGGTTGATGCTTCTGGCATATCTAAACGATGCCTTGGCAAGGAAATACCCAATACCACGATGCTTGGAGCATTGGTTAAGATCAGCGGGTTGATAAACTTTGAGAGGATGGTTGATGATACCAGAAAGAAGCTGGAGAAGAAGTTTAAGACTAAGCCTGAAATGGTAGATAGTAATGTCTTGGCTATCAAAGCTGCTTATGATGAGGTGCAGGGAGAATAGGGAGAACAGGGAGAATAGGAGAAGGGGGAAATCGGAGAAAGGGAGAGATAAACTTCTTCTTGATATTACCTGAATGATTACATACAGTGTGAAATAGTGTGAATTATACCAGGAGGTTTTGCATGAAGATATTAGGATGGAAAGAATTACCTATTGGTGGATTGATACTGGAGGGCGGCACAGCAGCACAATACATAACCGGCGGGTGGAGAACGATGAGACCGGTTATAGATACAGCAAAGTGCATAAATTGTCTGACTTGCTGGTGTTATTGCCCGGATTCATCCATCAAGGTAGAGAATGAAAAGATCACTGGATTTGACCTTGATCATTGTAAGGGGTGCGGCATATGTGCTAAGGAATGCCCACCAAAGGTTCAAGCCATAAAGATGGTGGCTGAATCAGAGGTTAGAGGGTAATTACATGCATACCATTAAAGTTCCCCTCCTTTTCAAGGAGGGGTTAGAGGTGGTTTTTGTGTAATTAATCTTTGCGTCTTTGCGAGAGATAAAGTAAAGGAGGAAAGATATGGCAAAAAGGGTTGCTATGACCGGGAATGAAGCTATGGCTGAGGCAATGAGACAGATAAACCCTGATGTGGTTGCTGCTTATCCAATAACCCCAGCCACAGAAGTAGTGCAGATATTTTCATCATTTGTTGCTGATGGATTAGTAAATACAGAATTTGTTAATGCTGAATCAGAACATTCAGCCATGAGTGCCTGTATTGGTTCTGCGGCAGCAGGTGCAAGAACAATGACATCAACTGCATCTCAGGGGTTGGCATTGATGTGGGAGATGCTTTATATTGCCTCAGGATTGAGGCTGCCTATTGTTATGGCTGAGATTAATCGTGCCTTGAGTGCCCCGATTAATATCCATTGTGACCACTCTGATACTATGGGTGCCAGGGATTGCGGCTGGATTCAGATATTCTCAGAAAATGCCCAGGAGGCATACGATAACATGATTCAAGCCATAAGGATTGCTGAAAAGGTTCTTCTGCCAGTAATGGTAACCACAGATGGATTTATCATCAGTCACGGGATGGAAACCATGGAGCTTCTAAGTGATGATGAGGTAGGAGGGTTTATTGGAGAATATAAACCGCAGCATTCAATCCTTGATGTTGAGAATCCCATTACTGTTGGTGCTATTGACTTTACCGACTACTACTTTGAGCATAAACGGCAACAGATAGAGGCAATGAATACAGCTATACCGCATATTTTGGAAATAGGCAAAGAATTTGCCCAGCTTTCTGGTCGGAGTTATGAGCTTGTCGAGGGATACATGCTTGAAGATGCTGAGATAGCCATTGTTGCCCTTGGCTCAACCATTGGCACAGCTATGGTTGTAATAGATGAACTGCGGGATAAGGGAATAAAGGCTGGCCTCTTAAAGATACGGGTATTTAGACCATTCCCGGCTAAGGAAATAGCTGCTGCCCTGCAACATCTTAAATCTATCGCCATTATGGACAGAAGTGATAGTGTAAACGCTGGAGGCGGACCCTTGTTTACTGAAATCTTAGCCGCTCTGTATCCCCTGTCAGTCAGACCGCTGGTAGTTAATTATATCTATGGGCTTGGTGGCAGGGATATGGATATGGAACGGATACAGGGTGTGTATCAAGACTTGCAGAAGATTGCAGCTGCAGCATCGATTGACCAACCAATAAAGTATCTCGGGGTTAGAGAATAAAAGGAGATTATTATGGCAAAATTAAAAGACTTATCAAAGAAACAAGAGTTGCTTTCTGGCGGACATAGGGCATGTGCCGGGTGTGCTCACCCTATTGCTATCAGACAAATACTGATGGCAACTGATATGCCTGTAGTCATCGGGTGTGCCACAGGCTGTCTTGAAGTAACAACAACCATATTCCCATATACAGCATGGAATGTGCCCTTTATCCATTCTGCATTTGAAAACTCAGCTGCAACCATAAGCGGGGTTGAAACCGCTTATCGGGCACTCAAGAAAAGAGGCAAGATAGATAAGGATATCAAATTTATTGCCCTTGGCGGTGATGGCGGGACATACGATATTGGCTTCCAATCCCTGTCAGGTGCTATGGAACGAGGGCACAACATGATTTATATCTGTCTTGACAATGGTGCTTACATGAACACAGGTATCCAGAGGTCAAGTGCTACACCAAGGGGTGCACATACAACCACCTCGCCAGCAGGAAAGGTTCTCCCTGGCAAGAGTGAATTCAGAAAGGATATGACCTCATGCATGATTGCTCATAATATTCCCTATATTGCTCAGGCATCGCCAAGCATGTGGAACGACCTGGTAGGCAAGGTGCAAAAAGCAATGGCTGTAGATGGACCATCATTCATCAATATTCTCTCTCCATGCCGTCTTGGATGGGGTTACCCGCCAGAGAATACCATTGAGATCGGACGAGAGGCAATAACATCCTGCTATTGGCCACTCTATGAGGTAGAAAATGGCAAGTATAAGATTACCCATGCTATCAAGGAGAAAACCCCTGTCGCAGATTGGATGAAGAAACAGGTGCGGTTCAAGCACCTCTTCAAACCAGGCAACGAAAGCATCTTAGAAGAGATTCAGGCAAGGATTGATCAGGATTGGGAAAGATTGCAGGAATTGTGCAAGATGTAGGTGTTCGAGAATAAGGGTTAGCTATCTGAAACTCGATGTTCAAGGTTTTTTAACCTGTGATAGTCAGAATAAAACGGCTTAGCATATTTGTAGCTGCGGGGGGTAGCACCCCTGGCAGAGATAGCATCTCTGCCAGGCTTGTCCCCGCTATCTTCCAACCACGATTGGGAGT
>DYDG01000151.1 GCA_020717845.1 Marinifilum sp.
AACATAGAAAGACAAAAAGAAAGAATCTGTAGTCTCTCATCTGTGCTTTGTCCTCTGATTTATTCTCTGCGTCTTTGCGTCTCTGCGGTTAGCTGAACTATTACAATGTGGTCATTGAGCGAAGTCGAAATGGAGGTTGCTGCATTGGATGTAATTGTTACCCATACCAACGCTGATTTTGATGCCTTAGCCAGTCTGGTTGCTGCCTCCCTTCTATATCCTGAAGCCTGTCTGGTCATGCCTGGTTCGCATGAGCATGTGGATGAGTTTTTGAACACTTATCAGCATCATATCCCGATTGTTAACATCAATAAAATACCACTTGAACAGGTTACCAGACTTATTATTGTTGATACAAGACAGCTGGGGCGTATAGGCAGGTTTAAGGATCTGATCAAAGACAACAAGATTCCTATTCATATCTTTGACCATCATCCAGCAAAGGTTAATGATATTACTGGAGAAATGATGGTGATTCGTCAGGTAGGGGCAACGACAACCATTTTGTTAGAAGAGATTATCAAAAGAGGCATACCTGTTTCGCCAATTCATGCTACCATCTTTAGCCTGGGCATCTATGAAGATACTGGCTCACTTACCTTTCCTACCACCACACCTGCTGATATTGAAGCAGTTGCTACACTTGTTTCCTGTCAGGCTAACCTGCAGGTTGTGTCTGTTTTTATCAATAAAGAGCTAACCCCAAAACAGGTAATGATCCTGTCTGATTTACTGAAATCCCAAAAGGCTTATCTGCTCCATAGCAGGGTTATACTTGTTGTTAAGGCAGTCCTTAATGAATATATTGGAGATTTGTCCATACTTATCCATAAGATGATGGATATAGAAAAACCAGCTGCAATCTTCTGCCTCTTTGAAATGGAAAGAAGGATATGGATAATTGCCCGAAGCAGGGATACGGCAATTAATGTCGCTGAAATCCTCAAAGAGATTGGCGGGGGAGGGCATGTGTGTGCTGCCTCTGGCATAATAAAGGATAAATCCATCCTTGATGCAGAAAGAAGTCTTATTAGAGAGATAGAGAGAGTGACTGAAACTACATTAAAGGAATTGTCTGACGAATTTTTTTTTCCTGGTCAGAGATTATCACATATTCATTCCATCAAACCTTTAATGAAAAAGATCCCGTCTGTTATCCAGAACCTTTTTCAGGAAATAGGACAGACAGGAGATGAGTTAGGTTATCCAGTATTTGTAGTCGGCGGATTTGTCCGCGATCTGCTGCTGGGAAAGGACAATTTTGACATTGATATTGTTGTTGAGGGAGACGGCATTTGCTTTGCAAAGGAGTTTGTTCGTAAAATAGAAGGACAATGTAAGACTCATCAGCGATTCAAGACAGCGGTTATTACCTTTCAGAATGGGTTCAAGATTGATGTTGCTACTGCCAGGCGAGAACACTATGAGCATCCATCTGCCCTGCCAAGGGTAGAGGAATCACCTGTTATGGAGGATTTGTTCCGCAGGGATTTTACTATTAATGCTATGGCTATCCAGATAAATAAAGATAATTACGGCAACCTGATTGATTTCTTTGGCGGAGAAAGGGATATAAAAGACAGGGTTATTCGTGTTCTTCATACCAAGAGCTTTATTGATGACCCAACACGAATATTCAGGGCAATAAGGTTTGAGACAAGATTAAACTTTCATCTGGATGCTTTAACTCAAGATTTAATATTAGAGGCAACTGCCAATGAACCACTCTTTGAACGTCTGGCAAATCAAAGGGTAAGGGATGAGCTTATCCAGATCCTTGATGATGAAAAGCCACATGCAGCTATCCGCAGGCTGGAAGAGCTTGGGGTATTAAAGTATATCCATTCATCCATAGCTGTTACTTCCAGAGGGACTCCCTCGAAAAGGCTGCATAATCTTCTGGAAAAGGTTATGGAAAGCCTTTTCTACTTTGAGCTTATTATCAACAAACAAGAGGGAGTGTCTGTTGACAGAAAAGCCAGAAAAGATTCTTCCCAGAAGATAGAGCACTGGCTGATATATTTCCTTGCTCTGACCGATAACCTGAAGATAAGTCAGATAGAAGAGGTTACACTACATCTTAAGTTTACCAATACCCAACGGGAAAAGGTTGTCCACGGTAAAAAAGATGCTGCCAGAATAATCAATTACCTGAGACTAAAGAAGGATCTGAATCCGAGTGCTATTTATAGGTTATTGAATAAGATGTCATTAGAGGCTCTTATCTTTGTCGTTGCCAAAGCTGAAGCACTCCTCCAGCAAGGGCTTTCCTGTAAGATAAAAAAGGCGGTGGCAGATTACCTCTTTTTCATGAAGGATGAGACCGTATTTATGACTGGCGATAAACTCAAACAAATGGGTATCCCGCCAGGCCCGATTTATAAAAAAATCATGCAGGATATTTTATACGCTCGATTGGATAAGCATGTCCAAACCATGGAGGATGAAATAAAATGGGTGAAGGAAAAATGGATTAAGTAACAAAGAGGAGGTTTTGTGTGATTTCAAGACTATTTTTGCTGTAAGTGCTTGTATTTATAGGCTTATAGCTTATGCAACGCTCACACCTTTGTCATTACCTATATTTAAAAATTCATCTTGACAAATTCAAAAAATTATGGTATCATAAGGAAAATTGTTCAATGATTTGTTATAGTGGGCTATATGCGGGGCTCACCTCTCACTAAAGCAAATGGCAGCCTACAATTCCATAATTACAGATAGTCGAAACTATCTGATTTATATAAACTTATTGTATTAGTGAGTTGGTCGAAGAAGGTATACAGCTTTTGCTTAGTAAGCAAAAAGGAGATAAGTTGTCTTGACAAATGTTGAAGCGACACACCACAATATACCCTCATCAATGCTGCCCATGAATCTTAAAGAAAAACTATTGCACAAATCCTATTTGTCAACGAAGGACATATTGCAAAATGAACGTCTGATCTTTGCCTTAGATGTTCCCAGTGATACAGAAGCCATGAGACTTGTTGATGAGCTTGGAGATTCAGTTCAATTTTATAAGCTTGGACTAGAGCTATTTATGGCAGGTGGTTATTACGACCTGATAAAATTGCTTGTAGAAAAGAAGCAAAAAAAAGTTTTTGTTGATCTAAAGTTCTTCGACATCGCACAGACTGTTAAATCTGCTATTCACCAACTCAAAGGGCGGGGGGTTACTTTTGCCACCGTGCATGGTAACGACAATATGTTGAAGGCAGCCGTCGAGGAAAAGAATGGGCTTAAGATACTCGCAGTAACTGTCTTAACAAGTCTTGACGAAAATGATATGCGAGATTTAGGGTTTAAAGTTAACGTGGAGCAGTTGGTTCTTTCTAGAGCAAAAAGAGCGTTGCAACTCGGTTGTGATGGTGTGATCTCATCTGGAATAGAAGCTCCTAAGCTGCGGGCAGAACTCGGTGATCAATTTCTGATTGTAAGTCCAGGGATCAGGCCAGTGGCGAACGTTGATGATCAGAAAAGAACAGTTGACGTTGAAACTGCTTTCTTAGCAGGGGCCGATTACATTGTTGTGGGACGGCCAATTAAGGATGCGACTGATCCTCGAAAAGCAGCCCAAGATATTCAGGACAGAATCAAAAAAATCTTTGCTTAAGGCTTGTCCCACCAGGGAAGAGGAAATAATATGCTATAAAGGAGAATAAGGAGATAAGCAAAATGAGAAGAAATACTTTATTTCTGGCAGGTGTTCTTGTTCTATACACATGTTTTGATGTATGGGCTCAAAGGCTTATGAATGAAGAGCAGCTGTTGTTCATGGAGATTCCAATTGTAACGGTTGCCAGCAAGATGGAGGAAAGGGTTACAGATGCCCCTGGGATTGTTAAGGTCTGGACCGGCGAAGAAATCCGAAAAATGGGCATTTACACCATAGATGAGTTAGCCTGTATCACCGCAGGCTATGGCATAGAGGAAGCAGACGGATTGCATGGCTTTGAGATACGGGGTTTTCACGGCAATGCCTTTGATAATCAAAAGGTTTTGATATTGATTAATGGTCTGCCCATTAATATTGCCAGGAACTTAAGGGCATGGATTGGCGAAGAATTGCCCTTGTATTTTGTGAAAAGGGTTGAATTTCTTAAGGGTCCATCCTCTGCACTCTATGGCAATGGTGCGGTGCTTGGAGTCGTAAATATTGTTACCTGCGACCCGCAGGAAGGCGAAGAGATTCTGGAATCTAAGATCTCGACAGGCTGTTACGGAATGTAAAATTCAAGACAGTTTATTT
>DYDG01000152.1 GCA_020717845.1 Marinifilum sp.
TATTCTCTGCGTCTTTGCGTCTCTGCGGTTAGCTGAACTGTTACGAATTCAGGGTGCGGTTTGCCTTCTCTTGTCCCTCAACCCAATTATAGATGCAAGAATGATCAAGCAGCCAATAGATATAGCACCCCCAAGCCTAAAGGAAAATGGTGAGTACCTGAATTCCACCAAATGTTCCCCTTGCGTAAGCCATACTGCCCTTAAGGTATAATCTGCACAAAGGATCCTGCTCTTTTTACCATTTACAAATACCTGCCAGCCAGGGTAATAGGTATCACTCAGGACCAAAAAACCGCCAGAATGTAGGGCAACTGCAGCCTTAATAGATACATTCTCTGGGGTGTATCCTGTTATCACAGCAGATGAACATTGAGCCTTGTCCTCTGTCCCTCTGCGTCTCTGAGCCTCTGCGCAAGCCTCAGGCATCTCCTCTAATATCACATACTCCTCAGGCTTAAATTTATCTGATAGAAGCTCCTTAAAGATTTCCTCCTTCTCCTTTATAACCCTTGCTTCTGGAACAATAAATGCCCTTGGCAATGCCTTTAAGTCTTCATAAATCTTCACATCGTCATTGAATATAAGCCTTAAATCAGGGGCATTTATCTTTTTAGAGGCAAGGATATATCTGGTATTGAGCAGGCATAACAGCTTACGATTAGCAGTATAACTCACCTCTTTGACATTCTCCCATCCTGAAGAATATGGGTCAACCAGATTCATAAACTCATCATATCTTTTAGGGAACATAGCATCATAGCCTTCTGGGCTCTCAAGTCCATAGGCAATGTTTATGCTTGGTGGAAATATGTGATCAAAACATGCGATTCTGCCCTTTTCTCTAACATTTTGCAGCCTGCTGGATAAGAGTTTTAATTCAGGTGTGGCAGGATGTATCTCATGCCTTGGAACAAAAGGATTATACCTTAATCCAAAAGAAAATAGGTCAAGGACAATTATTATCAGAATAGCTGTCTTGATGATAGAACCACGCAATCTGCCAATATTCAAAAGAATTATGGCACTGACTGAGAGCAGTAAGAGTGGTGTTAAGAAAGATGGATTTGAAGGTTGGAAATAATCCTTGGAGACATACTTATTCCCTAAACAGAGGCTGATGATGATTATTAGTCCAAATAAGGGAATAAGATAGCAGGAATATAGCTTGATTTTCTTGATATTATCTAAGTTACTGAGATAATTGCTGCCATAAGCAGCTAATACAGCTGCCCCAAAGGTGTAGAGAAAGATGAGCCTGCTGATGATTAGTCTATTACACCCAGGAATACCTACAAATAGCAGATAATATAAGGGGGTGCCCAGGACAAGCAGCAGACTTATCAATGTAAAAGAGGCAAAAAATACGGCATTCTTATCCCTTTTCAAGAATATGATGAGAAAGGCTAATATTAGTGGTAAGAGTCCTATATATCCGCAAAGCTCATTGTAATTATCCTCCATTATCCCTCTTCCAGGGTGTGGAGGCGGCAATTTGAGCCCATATTCTTCAAAGATAGAGCGAAATTTCCCCCTGATAAGATTATAGTTGTAATCCGCAGGATTGCCATAATAATCTGGCACTAAAAAGGTAATCAGATTTTGCCATGGTAATGGGGATAGCATTCGATAATCTTCTATTGGTTGGCGGTGGGAGTGTTTTATTAATTCATAGGAAGGGATTAACTGCACTGCTGCCAGTCCAATTCCAAAGACAAAAACAAGGGCTGCATATCTGACAACCTTAATATCTCGCTGCATGAATACTCTGAATAATGAATAGGCTGCTGTGATTAACAAGACAAATAGACCTATTTGCAGGAATGCTGACAAAAGTTGTATCCCCAGTGCTATCCCGGCTAAACTGGTGTAAAATATACTCCTTCTGATGATTGCCCTATCAATCAAAAAAAGTATCAATGGCAATAAGAATCCACTCAATATTCCCATTTCTAACCAGACAATGGAAAATCCAGAGAATTCATAGATAATGCCGCCAATTAAAGCACTGAATGGACCAAGGGCAAGTGACCCTCGCAGGAAGATATACATGAATATACCTGAAAGCAGCATTTGCAGGATAAGTATCAGGCTGTATGCTGTGAGTGGGTCAAGGAATGTAAATAAAAGGTTGAGTGGGCAAAAAGAGACAGAATTGGTGCTGAATAATGGATTGCCACAAAAGATATAGGGGTTCCAGAGTGTGATTTTTCCTTCTTTTAGCTGTTCACAAGCCAATTTTCTTAATGGATAGTGCAGAAAAACAGGGTCAGATAATAACGGATTCTGGCTCTTTGTCTTTGCCTGATAATGATGATACCATGGTGGATAGGTGTAGGTAGCAATATCCCCGCCCATAGGCACAAAGCCCAAAAAGAAAAATTTCCAGAAGTAGGCCATGGTTAGAATTATTAATATCCCTATGGCTGCAAAATCTTTTATCTTCATGCTATTTCGTATTTTTCTATACATAAACCGTTACCTTATTAAAAAATCCCAGATTATAACTATATTGAGTATAATCATACCACATCTTTTTATATTTTGCAATGATTGTTTCCACTCGATGCTCAAGTTTTTTCTTATTGAACCGACTTGAGCAAGTAAAATCTGGTGGTGTCCGAGAATAGCTAATCTTGTGTAATAAAGGAGATAAGGGGATATTGGAGATACAGATAAAACTTATTAAATTTCAATAAGCCAACAAATAGCTAAAACCTGCTTGATCGTTCAGGATATGTATCCTGAACGCTGAAGTGAAAAGGGGATATATATCCCCTTCAATCCTCCGCTCAGGATACATATCCTGAGCGATCAATAAGGTTGCCTTTTAGCTATTTGTTGGGTCGTTGTTAAATTTCCCCATCTCCATTATCTCCATATCCCCTTTTTACACTTTTCAGAGCATTTCACTACAAATTAAGTTATAATGGGACACCACCTAAAATCACAAGCAGGATAGCAGTGCTTAAGAGTGTAGCTATATACCCATTACTGGCATAAATTGCGATTTTCCTTACTTGCTCTCCTGTAAAGCGTGAGAGCGAGACAGCGTCGAAATGCGGTCGTTGAGCAGAGCGGTCATTCGGTCATTGAGCGAAGTCGAAATGATGCCTGAAATGGCTAAAATTGAAAATCACAAATTATAACGCTGTTGAGTATAGCTGAAGAGGCTATGCAACGCTCACGGTGTGAATGGTTACAAATATTAGTGTCGTGTCAAGTCTCAAGTGTCGAATGATTTATTAATGTAGCTGCAGGGCTTGTCCCTGCCTTTTCCCAATGTAGAGACGCGATTAATCGCGTCTCTACTACATGCGACAGATTAAGGTTGACGCGACATTAGAAATAATTCTTGATACCAATCTGAAATTATGATATACTCGTTATGTGACAAAAGTAACTGGCAGGCTTGTCCCCGCCTTTCATCGCTTCGCTTGCAATGGTAGAAACTATGACTACTGGAGGGAAAAAGTGAAACTTATAGCATTCAGTCTGATATTTGTTGCCCTTTTTGCAGAGGATGTGTTTGCTGAAACACATCCTTTGCTTGAGAATATAAACTTGATAGTTGGTATTGTGGTTAGCCTGGTAGGGGCCATTATCGCCTGCTTGACCTGCCAATCCAGTAGAAAGAAGAAGACGGAGGTGCAAAAAGGTATTCTCACTGATAGTGATATGACGGATAGCCAGATCGGAGATGGTAATGTTCAGATAGGTGGCGATGGGATTGTAGGTACTGATGAGATCGCTGGAGGTGACATAGCTAAAGATCGGGCCGTTATTGACAAACACATCGAACACACCGAAATTCACCACCATTACTACAAAAAAACACCATCCGAAAAGCCTCCCGAATTCCCTCTCCCACATAGCCTCCACAACCAAACCACGCCTGAGCCGAATTTTGTTGGACGGAAGGAGATGCTGTCGGACATTACTGAGTGGTATACAAATCCAGCGGTGCGTATCGGTGCACTTATTGGCTGGGGTGGGGTGGGTAAGTCTGCCCTGGTGCGGAAATGGTATGACAGCCTGAAGGAAAATAACCTCCAACCGGACGGTATCTTCTGGTGGGGATTCTACCGGAATACCTATCTGGAAAGGTTTCTGGATGCATTGCTGGAATATCTTGGACAGGACAGGATTGACCTGGCGGAGATTAAAGGCTCCTGGCAGAAGGTGGAGAAGATCAAGGAGCTTCAGAACTCCTGACATTTTGCGAAAAAAAATAGG
>DYDG01000153.1 GCA_020717845.1 Marinifilum sp.
AAGCGACCACAAGGAGGTAGCACCTCTGGCAGGTCGCAGCTACAAGAATATCGGATAGCATTTTACTGCTCTGGACTGGTGGTTCTCATGAGCCACAAAAAACCTTGAACATCGAGTGTCAACAAACTTTCTGGTTTCCATATAACAACAAGAGGTGCAAAAATGCGAAAAGTTCTAAAAGATTATTAATTTTCGCGTGTTTCGTGGCTTTCGCGTGTTTCGTAGTTTTTTATTTAAGGAGGCGTAATTATATGCGTAGTGATGTGATGAAAAAGGGGCTTAAGGCTGCTCCTCACCGTTCTCTGTTTAAGTCCATGGGTTATACAACCGAAGAGATTAATCGTCCATTGATTGGCATTGCAAATGCAGCTAATCAAATAGTGCCTGGTCATATTCATCTTGATAGAGTAGCTGAGGCTGCTGCTGCTGGAATAAGGATGGCTGGCGGGACACCCATAGAGTTTTCTACTATTGGTGTTTGTGATGGGATTGCCATGAATCATGATGGGATGAAGTATTCATTGGTCAGTCGGGAGATAATCGCTGATTCTGTTGAGATAATGGCTAAAGCTCATCCATTTGATGCCATGGTGTTTGTTCCTAATTGTGATAAGATAGTGCCGGGCATGATGATGGCTGCAGTAAGACTGAATGTCCCTTCTATCTTTATCAGCGGCGGACCAATGCTGGCTGGAAGGTTTGATGGACATCCAGTTCAGCTTATCTCTATGTTTGAGGGCATAGGAAGGGTGCTAACCAATAAGATGAATGAATCAGAGCTAAACGCCTTAGAGGATGCTGCCTGTCCTGGATGTGGTTCTTGTGCTGGTATGTTTACTGCAAATTCTATGAATTGCCTGACAGAGGCTCTGGGCATGGGGCTGCCGGGTAATGGGACAATCCCTGCGGTTGAGGCAGCAAGGATACGCCTGGCAAAAGAGGCTGGGAAAAAGATAATGGAATTGTTGCAGAATAATATCCGTCCAAGGGATATTATCACTGAAAAGTCACTGTCTAATGCCATTGCCGTTGATATGGCTCTGGGGTGTTCAACCAATACGGTGCTGCACATTCCGGCTATTGCTCATGAGGCAGGGATTAGGCTTGACCTGAATAAATTTGATGAGATAGGCAGAAAAACACCTCATCTTTGTGATATGTGTCCTGCTGGTCCGCACTTTCTTCAGGACTTGAATGAGGCTGGCGGAATTCCAGCAGTGATGGCTGAATTGACCAGATTAGGGTTATTGAACCTTGATACAATGACCTGTACAGGTTATACCACAGGTGAAAACCTAAGGGGCAGGAAGATACTCAGACATGATGTTATCAGGACAATTGATAATCCCTATCATCCTGTAGGCGGAATTGCTATTATGAAGGGCAACCTTGCCCCGGATGGATGTGTGGTTAAACAATCTGCGGTTCTTCCGGAGATGATGGTATTTTCTGGAACAGCAAAGGTGTTTGGCTCAGAGGAAGAGGCTACAGATGCTATTATTACCCACCAGATAAAAAAGGGTGATGTGGTGGTTATCCGTTATGAGGGTCCAAAGGGTGGACCTGGTATGAGAGAGATGCTTACCCCTACCTCAGCCATTGTTGGCATGGAGCTTGACAGTCATGTAGCCTTGATTACAGATGGCAGGTTTTCAGGCGGGACAAGAGGAGCAGCCATTGGTCATATCTCGCCAGAGGCAGCCGAGGGTGGTCCAATTGCCTTGATCCAAAACGGTGACAAGATAAATATCGATATCCCTAATCGAACACTTGATGTAGATCTTTCCTCAGAGGAATTAGCCGAAAGAAGAAAACAATGGAAACAGCCAAAACCAAAGGTAACTACAGGGGTATTAGCCAGATATGCAGCCCAGGTTACCTCTGGCAGTACAGGCGCGGTGCTCAGATAGTGTTGTGATATGCGACTAAAGATAGAGACGCAAAATTTTGCGTCTCTACAAACGGAGGTAATAATGAAAAAAGTAGCCCTTATTATCATAACCGTAATTGGTATTCTATCCCTGGCTGAAAATAGTTTTGCCTATGGGCTGTTAACCCATATCGAGCTGGCCAGCCAGACGATAAGGATACTGGGAGCAGAGGCTAAAGGGATACTGGATGTTTATTGGACATATCTGGTGCTTGGGGCAATTGGTCCTGACCTTTTTAATAAAACCTCATTTAGCCGCATACTTCATCATAGCTTATTAACAAGGTTTGCTGTCCGAATGTTGGACTATATCAAGTGTATCAAGGATGGGGAAAAAAAGGATAAATTAAGGGCATATGCCTATGGTTATCTGACCCATATTGCCGGAGATATTCATGGTCACCCATTAGCCCATCGTCTGAGCAATCAAAAAGAGCATAACATGAGATTATTAAATGTGTATGCTCATCAAGATCTGCATATTGCTATGAAATATCATCTTAAGCCTCATACCTATAATGCTCAATTACAAATTTCCCTGTATTCACTTGACGGAGATATTGCTCAAATGCTGCTCGAGGTATATAATAAGGTGAACACTGAAGGTGCGGACATGGATTGGAAGACATTAATGTCATGCTTTGACCGGACAAAATTTAATGTCTGGCTGTTAACCCTTCAGGCAAATAATTCCTTTTTGAGGCAGATATTTATGCCGTTTTCTCCAGATTCTAAATATACTATGGAATTTGATCATAACTTCAGTACTGCAAAGAAAACTGCCGAACAATTCATTTCCTCTGGACATTCATATCTTTATCAGCTGCCATGGGAAAAGGATTTTGGAGATGTGTTCAACGAGGGGTTAGGAATTGATTGCCCTCTGTGTCTAAAAGGGTCTTAATCTATGCGAAGGATAGATACCCTTTTATTCCGAAAAAACTGGTAAAACCATCAAATATCTCTTTGATCTTTTCTAAAGTATCGCTTATACTCGATGTTCAAGGTTTTTGTGGCTCATAGGAACCACAAGAATAAAGCGGTAAAATACCCGCTGGTATTCTTGTAGCTGCGACCTGCCAGAGGTGCTACCTCCTTGTGATCGCTTCTTATTTCCCAGTCGTGGTTAAAAGCGGGGACAAGCCCCGCAGCTACAAATATGCTAAGCCGTTCTATTCTGACTATCACAGGTTGAAAAACCTTGAACATCGAGTATTAGTCAACCTTGTTTCAGAAAAGTCATTTAGTCTGCCAATTTTCATTGGTGGCATGATTACTTTCTTGCTATGCTTTATTTTAGCTATTATTATTGACAGCTAAAGGAGAAAGAAAATGTTATCTTCAGAAATTCAACTTTTAATTACTTTTGGTGTTCTTTCTTTACTTTGTATTACAATTGGAACAATTACCATCTCCCAAAATTACCGGGAGAAACACAAAATAAATTCTTCTTTGATAACGCATTGATTAGTAGAACTGGTTGAAATTCCTAAAAAATTAACACCAATGCTTTCTCTTGCGATTAGTTATGATGTTTTCTGATTCTTATAATATAAATCCTTCAGAAAATGAATCCCGCGTCTGCCATAGGTGTCACGAATATAATTGGCATCTGCCTTGGCTGCAGCATCCCTTTCGCCAACCTTATAGAGGTGTTCTACAATTAATCGAATTTCTTCCTCCCTAAACATAGGTGTAGTCGTTTCCAGAACTTTCCGGAATATTTTCCCAATATGCTTAATACTATCTTCGTCCAGCAATTCTCATTTTGAAAATATGCAATACAAGGAGAAAGGGAGAAAAGGGAGAATAGGAGAAAAAAAGTCTGAATTTTCGGCTATTTTCTCCATTTCTCCACTTTCCCCCTTTCTCCTTCCTTACACAAGTCTGTCAAAATGAAAATTGCTGTCTTGCGGGTCTAAAGACCCGCACTACATCATATAATTCAGTCAAAAATCTCTGCATTCTTGCAGTAACTCATCCTAATTGCACAGGTTGAGGCATTTCATAAAGTGGTCAATTGATTATGCTGGAGTCAAGAACCGCTGTAGGAAAATTTGTTAGGTTGATACCTAATGCAGCATATCTTTCTGCATTGCATAGGATCAACCCTCCATCTCTTACTACTGCCCATTCATCTTCAGGTAAAGAATAAATAGTCAACCCGTTTGTTAATTTCTTTATATCCCAGAGCTTGATAGTGCTATCCCAGGATCCTGAGACGATTATCCCTTCCTTTTCTGAGATGGCTAATGAAGAAACATAAGATTCATGTCCCTTGAGTGTATTATTCAGTCTTCCTGTCT
>DYDG01000154.1 GCA_020717845.1 Marinifilum sp.
CCCTTAATAAAGGGGGTTAGGGGTTAGTCCCCCTTAATAAAGGGGGTTAGGGGGTTGTTATTCTCGCAACTAATTACTATAATTGCACAGGCCGAAAAAAAAGCTGAAGCCTAACACTACATACATCCGCCAACTTCAACACAAAGGCAAAAGTGGTTTATTCAGAGATTTTGGGTTTGGCACAAGCTTTTTCTCTAAAGGAGAGATATGCCAATCCATTTCCTCAAGAGGGACAGCTCCAAGAAGTGGTTCAACCCCATATGGGAGTTCAATCACACGAACTTGAGACACCCTTCCCTGCACCTCCACCTCAGCTATACCAAAGACACGATATTCATGCTGCCCACCATCAGCTGTATATACCTGCACACTCCCAAGTTGTTCCAATTTGAGTCGAGAGATTATCTCCGCAGGAAGTGCAAGCTCTGCTGCCCCTGAATCAACAAGAGCCAGACACTCAACCTCTTCCCCCTGTTTATCAACAGGTAAATACCTATTTTGCCAGTTCCTTACCCTTATTGAAACACTAAAAATCCCCAACCCACGACCTCCTTAATCTCTCCTTGCTGCAAGAGAACAATCGCGACCATTTCCTGCGGCTTCCCTACTCAAACCATTATAGACCCGAAAAACCCATCCAAATACACTTTTACTCGACCAACAAATTCCTCTGCTCTTTTCAAAGCAATTTCTGCATTTTCCTTTGTAATACTATACATCTTGTAATCCGCCATTTCACGAAGTTCATATCCTTTGATTAACATTTTACCATATTCTTTTTCAATCAATCCTTCTTTCACAAAATACTGATTAAACATAGATATTATTCCAGAATGTTTACTTGAGCCCAATCCTTTTGTCCATAATAATGTTGAAGTAGCATAAAACATTGCATAATAAGCCCTTGAGGCAGCATCTTCGTAGAAACCTTTTTCTTCCATTACCCAACCAGCAGCTATTCTCTCTTCAGCCTTTAAGATTAAATCATCTATAACCTTCTTCAATTCATCTTCCATAAAACAATCCCTTCTTTTTCAATATTAAGAAAAATTGGTGCCCTCACCCTTTTGTAAAGACAAAACTCCTCTTTTTCAAAAACTACTGGTGAAATCAGAACATTATATTTAATACACATCTCTGTCATTATTTCACACAACTGATCATGAAATTCCCTATCTTCTTTATTGACCACCACTAAAATATCAACATCCGATTCCTTATCCCCATCACCCCTTGCCTTTGAACCAAACAATTCAATCAATTCAATTCGATCAAGGTAGGACGAAAGCAAGAAATCCTTAAATTCATTTATAGCCATTTGTTCTACATTTTGCAGCCTGTCCAATTGCATAAGTCCACTAACTGACACCACTGTCACCCCTCTAATCAACATTGCTTGATATTTTGTTCATCAGTAAACCACCACTGTCATATCAATACTGTAGAAAACACTCGCAACCGTCCCCTACACCCAATAACGCACACACTATCTTGATTTTCGTCACTTTCTCAAAATATCTTTAATCTTTTGAATAAACGCAGGATATTCATTCAACAAATCCAATTTCATTTAATGTCTCCAATTGTCTTACAGATGCTTCAAATCTCACCCTTGTTACAAATTATACTATACAGTATAATTTGTTAGGCATGATGCAAAAAAACACCTTACGCGATACGTAGAGACGCAAGATATTGCGTCTCTACACGTTTCAAACAGTCCCTTCCCCTTCATCCATCACCTTCCCATACACCGCAGATATGACCATGCCGCCAATAATCATCGCAGAAAGAGTATACACCAGACATGGCACAGGAAATGGCTCAATCATAGTACAATAGGTAATGATTATCCCACACCCGGTCATCAGCCAGAGAAGCAAGCCAAACACAACCCCTTTCAAAACCCCGGCACCTGGGATACCCTTGCAAAACACAGCATACAATAAGGCAATAACCATAGACTGAATCAAGCTCATCAGAGGCAATCCACACCTGAAATGCATACTGCTCATGGGTCTAAAGGATTCATATCCCTGATAATAATTGGGAAACAAGCCACCATAAACCCCCATAACAATCACCTGACCAACCACAAAGAACAGAACCGATGCCAATAACCAACGCCACACCTTTTTCATCATTCTACCTCCTTGTATAGCATATCACTTGATGTTCAAGTTTTTGGTTCCTTAACCTGAACGAGCTATCACTAAATCGGTGATCAGTGATCAGTAAGAGGGAGGAGACAGATGGTGATCGGTAATCGGTAAGAGGTAATCATATAGCATACTGATCATCACTTACCCTTTACCACTTACCGTTCGCTGCTTCCTGCTTCCTGATCACCGCTCTCTCCCCGCTCATCCTCAGACAAAAAAAGCCTCTTTTCAGGAACAGGAAGATATATCCACGCCCCTGAGAGGCTTGTTTTCACTTTCCATATGTGTTTGTGTCATCCAGGCATCAATTCGATCCTTCTTAAACCTCCAGCCCCTTCCCACCTTAGAAGCCGGGATATTGCCTGCCTGACACATCCGATAAATACTACTTTCATGAAGCCTAAGATATGCAGCCACTTCCTTGACCGTCATGATCGTATTAACCATGGGCATTCTTCTCCTTTTTAATTGTAGTAGTGCGATGAAGAGTATTTTAACGGTTTAACAACAACAGATGCACACATCTATCCTTGCTTTGAGAGCAGATAAGAGACAAAAAAGGCTATAGGACAAAAATATCCTATAGCCTCCACGTTTTTTATTCAATTTTCTTGCAGGACAATGTAATTATAATTACTATTAACTATAATATACCACATGTATTCATATTTGTCAAGTTTTTTTCATCAGTGCCAGGAATATTCGATAAGTGAGCGTTGCATAGCAACATTTCGACTCTGCTCAATGACCACCAAAGCCATATGGACACTTCCTAAGCACTGATTGACTTCCTTTCCTTTCATGTTTTGGTATTGCTTGACATTTTGGAGTCCCAAGAGACATCCAAACGGGTCATTTACTCTTTCTTCCGTCTTTCTTCCGATCCTTAATGAGTTGTTTTTCTTCCTTACCTCCATTCCCTTTGAAGTGTTCTTTAACCCACCGGCTGGGGCAACCTGCCGATTATTACTCCATACTATTACAGAAAGGTTTTTGTATGTCCACAACGGCTCATCTCTCTCATTCAGCAGAAACCGTAAAAATATTAACACTCGATGTTCAAGTTTTTTCAACCTGTGATAGTCAAAATAGATGGGTTACACTTCGTTTTACCCATCCTACGTTAGCAGAATATCTCTGATGTAGGATGGGTGAAGTGAAACACAACCCATCTAACTCCTTGTAGCTGCAGGAGGTAGCACCTCTGGCGGAGGTAGCACCTCTGGCAAGTCGCAGCTACAAGAATATCAGCAGGCATTTTACCGCTTCATTCTTGTAGTTCCTATGAGCCACAAAACCTTGGACATCGAGTTTAATCTTTTTTAATGAGGGTGTGGAACGGTTACCTTTTTTTAATTAATAATTATTAATTCTCCTGCCTCTTCAAGATTGAATTTGTTAAGAACTAAAAAACGGCAGTTGAACTATAACTGTTGTGCCAACACCAACCTTACTTTGGACTTCTATATTTCCTTGATGGGCATCGATAATTCGCTTGCAGATAACCATGCCTAATCCTGTTCCTTTAGATTTAGTCGTGTAGAAAGGGTTAAAAATCTTTTCTAATCCTTCCTGTGGGATTCCGTGTCCTGTATCCTCAAATCTTATGGAGATAAATTTCCTTTCTTTAATTTGCACTCTATGAACCGTAATCTGCAATTTCCCTTTTCCCTGCATAGATTCTGAGGCATTCCTAATCAGGTTTATAAAAACCCGCTTTAATCTCTCTGCATCAACATTTACTTGTTCATCTTTTAATTCCTTTACTACCTCTATGTTTGAAAAAATCTCAGGTGGAACCTCGACTAATGATTCCTCGATAAGAACATTTATATTTGCTGTTCTTAATTTGAGTAGAGGGGGTTTTGAAAGATTCAACAGATCATCCATATGGGCATTCACCCTATCAGCAGCATTGCCTATTATTGAAATTTTTTCATCTATATCTTTTCCTTCCGGCAGAGACATCTTCAACAGATAGAGTCCACTTTTGATGACAGCCAATGGATTTCTAATTTCATGTACGATTCAGAACTCCTGACATCACCCTGCTAACCTCCCGAGAAATAAGGGATTG